>RGER01000130.1 GCA_009917815.1 Actinomycetota bacterium | reverse complement strand
GATACGGGGCCCTGCTGATTGCAAAAGCGCTCGCTTTCTTCGTATTGATTCGGATTGGCTATTTGCAACGTGAAAGAGTTGTAAATAAGTGGAACGAGTCGCCGAGAAAGATGTTCTTGCGCTTATCTCTCATTGAATTCCTTGTCATGAGTGCAGCGGTGGGAATTGCAGTTGCACTCGCCCACACTCCCACGCCAACAAAGATTAACTCTGGAGTAATTACGCAGGCAGAGTCGGTGACCGGCGTGCCGTTGCCAGCCGCTCCGACTTTCGCCCGAGTGCTACTCAGCTATCAGCCCGATGCATTGGTACTTGCCTTTCTTGTGGTGGCGGTTGCTCTCTATGTCATGGGTGTACGCACACTTGTTAAGAGAGGGGATAAGTGGCCAGTGGGCCGCACAATCTCGTTTGCAGTATCGATTGCCCTCTTAGATTTTGCGACTAGCGGTGGGCTTGGGCTCTACGGCAGGTTTGCATTCTCGTTTCACATGATCGCGCACATGATGTTGGCAACCTTGGTACCGATTGGCATTGTGCTCAGTGCCCCGATTACTTTGGCACTGCGTGCATTGCGCTCTCATGAACAAGAGCGCGGAGCACGCGGCATTATCCTGGCGGTGCTGCACAGCCGAGTAACACTCTTTTATGCCAATCCAGTCGTGGCCCTCGCCCTCTTTGATGGCTCGCTTTTCGTGCTCTACTTCACCAAGATCTTTGGTGACCTGATGACCTCTCATATTGGCCATTGGATTATGGAGTTTCACTTCTTGGCTGCCGGAATTCTCTTCTTCTACATTGTGGTGGGTGTCGATCCGGCACCACGCAAAGTTCCACACATCGTGCGAGTAACCCTCATCTTGGTAGCGATGAGTCTTCATGCATTCTTTTCGGTTGCGCTCATGTCAACGAACTCTCTGCTCGATAACGGATACTTCGGAAGCTTAAATAGGCCGTGGTCGATGGATTTATTAGCCGATCAGCACCTCGGTGGATCCATTGGTTGGGCCATGGGAGAGATTCCCATTGTGGTTGCACTCATCGCCACATTTATTCAGTGGGTGAAAGATGATTCGCGCGAATCAAAGCGAATTGATCGTGCGGCCGATCGCGCTGAAGCATCTGGAAGTGAAGATGAGCACACGCGCTATAACGCATATCTTGCAGAATTAGCTCGACGGGATGAACAAATCAAGAAATACGAATAAGTCGCGTCGGTGTAGCAATGGCGTGCACGCGCTCGTCGTGATCATCTTCAAAGAGTTCTGTTGTTGAGAATTCTTCGTCGTGAAGAAGCATCACTCGCCATGGGAAATCTCCGGCTAACTTAAAGGCGCGGTCGTAGCACCCGCCACCTTGGCCGAGTCGAGCTCCTCGTGCATCTCCACCGAGACCAGGAGTGATGATTACGTTTGCTTCGCTGATGGCCGCAATGCCAAGACGTGCACCGCCAGGCTCCCAAAGGCCCTTCTTCGCAATGAGCGGTTCGCCATTCCACTCCGCCCAATCAAGATTCCAGTCGGCGAGGACGATGGGTAAGAGAATTCGAACTTCACCTTGAAGAAAGTTGAGGAGTTCGTGCGTATCGGGTTCGTGCGGGAGCGACCAGTACGCCGCAATCGTAGTTGCGCTTTTCACTTCAGGGGCCGCAAGAAGTTGCGCGGCCGGACGCGATTCAAGAATAGGCAGCCTCGCACGCATTTCACGGGCGCGCGCACGAACTACTTGCTTGCTCGTTGGCCCCAATTGACTCGTCACTCGGTCCCCTATGTCGGTGAGGTACTAGAGTAATCACATGATTTCGAAGGCGGTAATCCCGGCTGCAGGATTGGGCACACGCTTCCTGCCGGCGACCAAGGCGACCCCGAAAGAGATGCTGCCAGTCGTCGACAAGCCAGCCATCCAATATGTGGTGGAAGAGGCGGTCGCGGCGGGCTTACGAGACGTATTAATGGTCACGGGCCGCAATAAGCGCGCTCTCGAGGATCACTTCGATAAGAATGCCGAGCTGGAAGACCTCTTGGAGAAGAGCGGTCGCCACGATTTGTTAGCCGCGATACGTCATTCAAGTGATCTTGCGAATATGCATTATGTTCGCCAGGGTGATCCACGAGGCTTAGGCGATGCAGTGTTGACGGCCGCTGATCACGTAGGCAACGAAGCTTTCGCAGTGCTCCTCGGAGACGACTTGATTGATAGTCGCGACCCGATTCTTCCGCGGATGATTGAGGTTCATGAGCGATTCGGAGGCTCGGTGATCGCGCTCATGGAGGTTGCGAACTCCGAAATCTCTCGTTATGGGGCAGCTGCAATTTCGGTTACCGAGGACGCCGATGTGGTGCGCGTCAACGACTTGGTAGAAAAGCCGAGCGCCGCCGAAGCGCCAAGCAACTTTGCGGTGCTTGGCCGCTACCTGCTCGCACCAGAGATCTTCGAATCTTTACGCACTACAAAACCGGGTCGTGGGGGCGAGGTGCAACTCACTGATGCCATTCAAGTTTTAGCAAAGCGCGCAGATAAAGGTGGCCCAGTTCATGGAGTTATTTTTCGTGGCCGCCGCTACGACACCGGTGAAAAATTGAGCTACCTGCAATCGGTTGTTCGCATGGCCTGTGAGCAGAGCGATTTAGGTCCGGAATTCACTGAATGGCTCAAGACGTACATCTCAGGGAATGCGGTCAGCAAATAAATGTCGCAACCTTTAAAGAGTGTGGACCAACATCTCCAAGACATTTTGGCTCTTGCAAAGCCGCTGGAGCCTTTTGCAATGCCGCTTTTAGAGGCTCATGGGACCACTCTGGCGGTTGATGTGCGCTCATCCGTTGCGCTGCCTCCATGGGATAACTCTGCAATGGATGGCTTTGCTGTGCGTGCGGCCGAGATCTTTCCTGAGCGACCGATGGAGGTTGCCGGAGAGGTAGCGGCAGGTGATGCTGAATCATCGGTCTTACCGTTAGGCAAGGTGATGCGCATCATGACGGGTGCGCCGATACCCGAAGGTTGCGATGCAGTCATTCCGGTCGAGTGGTCGCGCGAAGAGGCCGGCCTCATCTTTTTTGAAAAGTCACCGGCATACGGCGCACACATTCGCAAGATGGGGAGCGACATCAACGTAGGAGATCTCATCCTTACGGCGGGTACGCAGCTCAATGCCACGCATATCGGTGCAGCGGCAGCGATTGGTATTGATTCGCTGATCACGCGGCCACACCCACGAGTTGTGCTCATCTCCACCGGCGATGAATTAGTCGAACCCGGGCTGGCACTCAAGCATGGGCAAATTTACGACGCAAACTCTTGGCTACTCACAACCGCCACTCGTGAAGCGGGAGCCATCGCGTATCGGGTAGGGGCTGTCCCCGATGATGAAGAGAAATTTATGCAAGTGCTTGAAGACCAATTAGTGCGGGCCGATCTGATCGTCACTAGTGGTGGTGTGAGTCAAGGCATATATGACACGGTCAAGAATGTCTTAGGAAAACTTGGCTCCGTCACCTTTGAATCAGTCGCCATGCAGCCAGGTATGCCCCAGGGATATGGGTTGGTGGGACCCGATTCCACACCGATCATCACGCTCCCCGGGAATCCGGTGAGCGCGTATGTTTCATTTGAACTTTTTGTAAGGCCAATGATTAAAGCGCTACTGGGTGTGCACGATCTTGAACGCCCAATTGTGGATGCCACCGTAGTTGAACCATTGAAGTCACCCTTGGGAAAACGCTCATTCCTGCGCGGTAGGGCTTCGTTTGAAAAGGGTGGATTCGTTGTAGCGCCGGTAGCGGGACAGGGCTCACACATGCTTGGTGGACTTTCTCAAGCAAATGCTCTCATTATCGTAAATGAAGAGATCGAAAGCATCGCAGCAGGTTCGCAAGTAAAAGTGATGTTATTGGGAAGGAATTGAGATGTCTGAAATTAGTTCGCACCTCAATGATAAAGGCGAAGCTCACATGGTAGATGTGTCCGCTAAAGAAGTAACGGTGCGCGTAGCTAAAGCCGAAGGATTTGTCGCAATTTCTGAAGATGTTATCGCGCTACTACGTCGCGGAGAGCTTCCCAAGGGTGATGCACTTGCAGTCGCTAGGCTCGCCGGAATTCAAGCGGCCAAACGCACGCCGGATCTCATCCCGCTCTGTCATCCCATCGCAATCCATGCGGTCAATGTCGAGTTAG
>RGER01000129.1 GCA_009917815.1 Actinomycetota bacterium | reverse complement strand
AAGTGATAGAGCCAAAAACAGAATTACTGCCGTTTGAGGCATCACCGCCAACTGTAGTAACTGCAAATCTGACTGTCTTGGCTCTTCCTCGCTCGATTACCTATCATTCGACCACGAGTAGCGGCGGGAACGCATCAGGCGGCTTCGCACCTGTCGATCCAAACTCACCCTATGGTGACAGTTCAATTGTCACGCTTCTTGGTAACAGCGGTTCACTCTCACTTACTGGTTACAATTTTGCTGGCTGGTGCACGACGAGTAATAACTCTTCATCAGATACTTGCACTACAGGTACTCTCTTTTACTCCGGAGATACGCTCACGATTACGTCTGACATTCATATGTACTCACTTTGGACTCCTATTTCTTATTCCATCACTGTGAATGCGGGCACTGGCGGGAGCGCAAGTAGTAACCATCCCACCATTTCTAGGATTAACCAGGCGACTGTTTCGGCGACTCCTTCGACGGGATACACCTTCGGGAGTTGGAGTTGCACAAATTCCACGATAAGTGACACGAGTACGGCAAGTACGACAATTTCAATGCCCAGCGGGAATGTCATTTGTACCGCAAACTTCACGGCAATTCCGTACCTGATTAACTATGTCCTTGATGGTGGACAAATCAGCAATTCACCATCTCCACGCTCGGCAAATGTACCTTTTAATTCAAACGCGTTATCGAACCCACATGTGCCTTCAAATCCAAGCCGAAGTGGGTATAACTTTAATGGCTGGAATATTTCTCCGAGTGCCGGATCTGTTATTGGTAGCTTTATCGTCACCCAATCGGACACGTTAACCGCTCAATGGTCACCGATTGATTACAACTTAACGGTGAATGCTGGAAGTGGGGGATCTGCGATGAGTAGCTCATCCACAATAAATGTCACAACACCGGCCAATCTTCTGGCAACTCCGAATAGTGGCTATGTCTTTACCTCGTGGAGTTGTTCGAATTCCACTTTGGGAAACTCTGCCTCGGAGACATCGACTGTTTCGGCGCCGGTGGATCACGTAATTTGTCTAGCAAATTTTGCACCCAGTTCCTATACGATTACCGCTTCTTCCGGTGCCAACGGATCAATTTCACCCAGTGGTGCAACCACTGTTGCTTATGGCACAAGTCAAAGTTTTTCCATGACGCCCGCCTCCGGATACCAGATCGCCTCGATATCTATCGACGGCAGCAGTACCTCTGCTGTCGCTACTTACACCTTTACGAACGTGAGTGCCGATCACACCATTTCGGTGACATTTACTGCACAATTAGCGCCCCCACCTGCACCACCTGCACCACCTGCACCACCGGTGATTCCACCCGCTCCGCCCGAGATAACCGTGCCTGACCCACCTGTTGCCCCACCCACTCCTCCGGTGACGAAGCCCGGACGTCCAACTCTCATTCAAGTTCCCAGACCGCCGTCAGCGCCACCTGTCGTGGTGCGCCCTCCGGTGGTCACACCAGCGGCGCCTACTTCGCCTGCGCTTAAGCCGATTCTCCAGCCTGACCCGGCACCGACAGTTACTATTCCTACAGCCACAGCGGCTCCTGGAGAGCAATTAACAACGAGACCTATATCAATCTCTACCCCGATAGCAGAGAAGCCCAGTCTCGGCGTTGAGATCTCAGGAAATAATTGGTCGATTTCGCTGACGTCTACAACGCAACTTCAACAGGGTGCCGTTAACGAGTCATCACCCGCATCTGTGACCATAGAAAAGGGCAATTCGGTAACTTCCTTTGGAACAGGATTTAAACCTTTGAGCCAAATCGACATCTACGTATTTTCGACTCCACAATGGCTCGGATCGACGCTTGCAGATGCGGCTGGTAATTACACTGTTACTTTAGCTATGCCACCATCACTGCCCTCCGGTGATCATATTTTCCAGGCTCAAGGAATTACATTTGATGACATCGTCCGAACAGCAAATGTCCCAATTCTGTTGATCCCCGCATCAATTGCAAAACCTGCCGAGCTAAAATTCTCTGTATACTTTGCGCTAGATAAGTACTATTTAGATGGCAAAGCGCGAAAGACCATAACTTCCGCCGCAGCAAAAGTTAGAGGCAGCGTTACTAAGAATTCTCAGATCACGATACGTGTAACTGGTTGGGTCCAGCCCCGTGGAGGAAAAGGTAACGATCTATCGCTGGCAAAAAATAGAGCCGTTACAGTTGCAAATGCTCTAAGAAAGCTTGGGCTTGATGTGAGGTTCACCATCACAGCGCAAGGACGTGATAAGCCTGATGCAGCAAAATCTCGACGCACAGATGTCGTGATCAGCTGGAGTAACGCGACTTTAAAGAACTAATTACTTCTTTAATTTATATCCGGTAGGACATCTGGGATTTGCCCCAGAAACTTTCTTTACTGTTTTTCCCCGGATACATGAGATCGTCTTTACAGCATTAGTATTGGTGCTTGACTTCGTGGTGGGTGCCGGCATGGATGACATTGAGGGCGCCGGCTTTGGTGCGGGCATTTCCTCGACAGGTTGCAACTTCATCTTGAGCGTTGGTTGCGAATAGTGAAATCCGTAAGCTCTTATTTCGACTTTGTCGGTGGCTGGTATGTATTTAGTGGATGACGTTGCATTCTGTGTCTGCCCGTCAGAGTAGACCACCTCAATAATTGCTTGATTCATCGTTTTCGGTTCAGCGTTGAATGCCTTGCGTATTACGTCTCCGCGGATACTTGCCTCGACCCAACCCTCGATTTCCTTTCCATCTGTGTCGAAGTGAGGGCCGCCTACTGCAACCGAGATGATTCGATTGGTTTGGTCGAAATCTAACCGGCTAAAGCAACCACCATTATTTGTGATAAATACACCGGCAGGAGGGCTGCCCTTCAATTTCTCATATTCATATTGGTATCGAGCGACATTGATAGAGAATGGACGTCGCACATCATTGGATTTAAATTCATTCTTACTCTTAAGAGCATCGTCGCATGTGGGCATAGATGGATCCCACGCTTCTAAGCCATAGATACTCTGAACTCGACCTGATGCCTGTACTCGCCAGCGACTATCCGACCCCTTAAAAACGTCGAGGGTAGGATCTTTCATCTGCGCACGTGCAATTCCGGCATCTTGACCAAATAAGTCAGAAATAACGGTCATTCTCCATAAACTATTTTCGCGTACGCCATACAGCGAATCACCATATCGGGGGCGTACGTAGAGCACTGGACCGTTGGTTGCCTCGAAAGAGAGCTTTAATTCTTCGGTGCCTCCGTATACAACAGATTGCAGAATTTGTTCCCCACCATCAGTTGCAGCACCAGGAATGCGATAACACGTATCGAAATTCAGTTGGTGCCCGTAGCCGCAGAGCTCACTTCTCTCATTGACACCAGAGGCGTACTTCTGGCGATCCTCGTCAGTAATGGGTCCTTCGTGATAAACAGGGTTCTTCTCAGCGGTTGCTTTTATCCATTGTTGAGTCTTTTCATCGAAGTACTCGATTGACTCGATACAACGATCTGTCAGAGAGTAATTGGCGCAGTTCTTCCACCACTGGTCAGGTGTCGCACTCTCGGCGTGTGCCACGGTGGTTGACAAGAATAGGCATGGCAAGAGCGCTGAAACGATAAGAGCAAAATAGCGGCGGGCGCCCACACGATGCATGGTGCGATTCTAGGAATATTGGCTCTGGATTTGAAGGGAAAATGCCTACGATTCTCCAGATTTAACGCGATTCTCTACCTTTTAATGGCAAACCCGGTGGGGCACTTCGGGTTCGTCCCCGTTATCTTCTTTACGGTCTTGCCCTTCGCGCATGAGATGGTCTTCGCGGGGCTTTTTGCGGCAGAAGTAGTCGCGCTGGGAGATTTTGATGTCGCAGAAACTGCCGCAGCAGTCGATGTGGATGTAGATGCAGACGTAGATGTAGATGACGAAGTGGCAGTTGGCTGGCTTAATTTTACCCGGATGGTGGGGCTAGAGAATGTGAACCCTGTTGCAGATAACCGTAGGAAGCCATCCGAATCACGGATTGAGGTAGTTGCGACCTTTGCCGTGCCATCGACTGCTACAACCGAGACGGTCGCGGATACTGGTGCGTCTGTAAAACCGTAGAGACAGCGCGCAAGTGTGTCACTGATTTGTAAGTTGTAAGTTCCTTGGAACTCATTTCCGTTTGCCAAGTAGTGAGGTGCAGCAACTTTGTAATCAAGACTCTGATTCGTGA
>RGER01000128.1 GCA_009917815.1 Actinomycetota bacterium | reverse complement strand
GGCAACCTATAATAATACCGCCGAGGAAGACAATGACTATATTAATAATGAGGCAGAGCGCACTGTAAGCAACATGCCCGTACGTGATAGCCCCGGGCGTGCATTTGAAAATGGCACATATGCAGCCTCACCCTTTGAAGACGACAGTGAAGCTGTACCCTCTTTAATGAATACATACAACCTCAAAAATAAAAATAGGCTATCAAGGACAAGCGTTCCAGATGTAGCCGCTGATATAATTACAGCATCAAGCCCCGGTGCAAAAACAGCAACCGCCGCAATAGTGAGCAATGAAGAGAAGATGGAACGCCAGCGGGGCGGTGGATCTAGCAGCCTCTTAAGAGCAATTATGAATGAAACGGCATCACTCAAGGCCGTTCTGAATACACGTCCTGCTAAAACAAATAAGAAGCGCACACTGAAATACCGTAATTAAGTATTAGTGGCAAGCTGCCATAAAAATTGCTTACGAATAAACCCCCCAATAAATCACTAAACTATGCCACCAGTGACATTTCACATCTTAGACGCTCTTTCACGTGACCAAATTATCGTGGTCAAGCGAGAGACCGAGGAAGAGCAGGAACTGGAAATCACTTTTGAGGAGGATTCAGACAAGAGTGTGTCATCTGAATCTCGTAATAAGCCCCAGCCAGGTGACCGCTCTATCGTCGTACACCTCTTCGGAATGACGGCAGAAGGTGAATCAGTGCGCTGCGATGTGGAGGGATTCCGGCCATACCTCTACATCAAGGTCGGGCCGACTACTAACGAGTTTACCTTGAAGGAAATGCTGGCAACTTCCGGTAAAGAAGTACCCCGTTCACTAAAGCTGGAAAAGGCCAAGCGCAAGGAACTCTACGGCTTCATGGCCGACGAGGAGTCCACTTTCATGAAAGCGTCCGTGAATAGCCTGAAAGATTTCCGGACCTTGAAGAATTTGCTCTTGAACGATCACCAGGAACCCATCTTCCGGACGAGTAAGAAATCTGCGCCGCTTCCCATTTATGAATCCGGCCTGGATCCTCTCCTCCGATTCTTCCACCTCCGAGATATTGCGCCCTGTGGCTGGGTTTCGGTAGACGCGAGAGAAGATGAAGCGGATGAAAAGACGGGAATTCGTGTTCTCACCTGCAACTGGATGGACATTGCGCCGGAGAGGAAGCCCCCAAAGCCATCAGCGCCCTTCAAGGCCCTCTTTTGGGATATTGAGTGTTACAGTGCCTCTGGAGAGTTCCCCGTGGCCAAGCCCTCCAAGAATAATGCAAAAGGCGACCCGATTATCCAAATCGGCTGCGTCTTGAAAGAGTCAGACGGCACGATTCACAGAACCATCTTTGTCCTCGGCACGTGTTCAGACGAGGGTGTCGGGGCCACGGTGGTATCGTGTGACACTGAGGAGAAGATGTTGGTCAAATGGTTTAACTGGCTGATCAATGTGAATCCGGATATTTGGGTCGGCTATAACATCTTTGGTTTTGATGAACGCTATGTCTGGGATCGGGCGAATGCTCTCGGCATCCTGGAAAAGTTCGGAAAGTACCAGGCGGCCAGCGACACATTTCAACAACTCAGTCGCCTCTACGGCCACGGAGGCCAGGTCTCACTCCAGGAAAAGCGGCTTGCATCCTCGGCCCTGGGCGACAACTTCCTACACACACTCTCTCTCCAAGGCCGTCTCCAGGTGGACTTGTATCACGTAGTCAAGCGTGGATACCAGCTCCCCTCTTACAAGTTGGACGAAGTGACCAAATACTTCATGTCCGGCAAACTCAAGAAGGTCTCTCTAGAATCGGACGGTACCTGGAAAATTACAACCGGTGGAACGGGAAGCGCCAAAGTCGGCCGCGCCATTGTCTTATTGGATGAAACGGGCGATGAACTCACGGAGAAACTCCCGATTGTGGAAGTCGCCGCCGGGTACCTCCGAGTCCAGCCATCCGAGGCCGACGCGGAGTTGGATACCGATATGGCGGTGAAGTGGGTTATTGTGAAGGACGATGTCAGCCCCGCCGATATCTTCCGCCTTCACCAGGGCTCGGAGAAGGATAGGGCGACCATTGCCGCCTACTGTATTCAGGATTGCGAACTCACAATGGAATTATACAACAAACTGGAGACATTCAATAATGCGATGTCCATGGCGAATGTTTGTTCGGTGCCAATCACCATGATCTTTACGAGAGGCCAGGGTGTGAAGATTGAGTCGCTAATCTTCAAATTCTGCAATACGGCGAACTTGACCATTGTAACACTTCCGTCCAAACCGTTCAACGCGGAGCCGGGAGCTGTGCGCTACGGTCCAAACGGCGAGGAGATAGTAACTGAGGACCAGGATTCGTATGAAGGCGCGATTGTCTTGGAGCCAACTCCTGGGTTTTATACGAGATCGCCCATTGGCGTCTGTGACTTTGCCTCCCTGTATCCGTCCACGATTGAGTCGGAAAACATCAGTTACGACTCTCTCCTCTGGGCGAAGGACTACGGCCTGGATGGTAAAGAGCTAAAGGTGGCCTGGACTTACGATGAGAAACAGATAGACCGGTTCCAGAAAGCCGGAGAGGCCATGGGTTGCCGGTGGATTGATATTGCCTTTGACATTTGGAAGCCGGATCCGAATGACACTAGGAAACAGCCGAAGAAAATCAAGACGGGTATTCGGATTTGCCGATATGCCCAGTATCCGGGTACTCGCAAAGCCGCGCTGCCGCTGATTGTTCAGGGCCTCTTGGCGGCGAGGGCGGCCAAGCGTGCCGAGATCAAGAAGGAGTCTGATCCATTCCGGAAGGCCCTCTTGGATGCCGAGCAGCTTGCTTACAAGCTGACGGCGAATTCACTCTATGGTCAGTTGGGCTCCGGAGTGTTCAAGGTGCGGCTGCAACATCTGGCTGCGTCAGTGACGGCATATGGCCGGAAGCAAATCATGTTTGCAAAGGCGGCGATTGAGCACTTCTATGGCCCTGGCGCCAAGGACCCCCGATGCTCTGCTCATGTAGTCTACGGTGATACGGATTCACTCTTCGTGGAAATCAATCCACGTGATCCAAAGACGGGAGTGCGCCTAGAGGGTCGCGAGGCCATCCAGGCCACGATTGATATCACGACGGAGGCGGGTCACTTAATCACACAGGCTCTGAAAAAGCCGCACGACTTTGAGTTTGACAAGGCGTTTTACCCGTTTGTGATCTTCAGTAAGAAGCGCTACGTGGGCAACATGTACGAGGAAAATGCTGACGACTACGTGCAGAAATCCATGGGTATCGCAACGAAGCGGCGTGATTATGCCTCCATTGTGAAGACCATTTATGGTGGAGCAATCAAGATCTTGCTGTCACAGAGGGATGTAGCAGCCGCTGCGGCCTTCGTGAAAAAGTGGGTGGCCGATTTGATGGATAACAAGGTGAGCTTCAATCAACTGGTTCTGACAAAGAGCCTGAGATCGGAATACAAGACGCCCACACCGCCGGCCCATAAGGTCTTAGCAAACCGTATTGCCGAGAGGGATCCCGGTAATGCACCGGCCTCGGGGGACCGCATGTCATTCGTGTATTTCAAAGTGCCTGCATCCTTTCGGGGCACACAGGGAGACCGCATTGAAACCCCGGCCTTTATGAAGGCGAATGGCCTGAAGCCGGATCCGGAATTCTATATTGACCATCAGCTCAAAAACCCTGTGGGACAGCTATTCAGTATCTTGGTGGATCAATTGCCAGATGTACGTCCTCCGCCTCAGGGATGGTCGTCAGATCCCGATATACAAAAGGCCGAGCGGGAGCTATATGCCCAGGACTACTTGTTTAAGGCGGCGCTGGCTAAGAAGACGGGTACTATCACGGCCATGTGGAAGGTGCCGCAGAACACGGCAAAGGCACCGGTTGCTCAATCTATTGCGCCGAGGCGGTCGGCGAGGCTCCAAGTTGACCCGAAACAGACTCGGATGGACTCCTTCTTTCAGGATCGCCTTTTGAGTGAGCAAATTAAATCAGAACGAAAGAAGGGCAAGAAATAGAGCTAATGACTAGCCACGATGTGAGAATAAATATTATACCCAAATCGGAGGCGCAGACTGTCATTGCAGCCTGGAATAGGGAAGACAGCTACCGTGAAATGAACAGTATTGCTCGTGATCTGAATCAGAAAGCGAGGCCCTATCCATATTTAGCGTCTTCAGAAGGGTCAGCAGCGACCATGAATGTCAGAACAAGTGTACCGGTGGATGGGCCCTTGAA
>RGER01000127.1 GCA_009917815.1 Actinomycetota bacterium | reverse complement strand
CTCTGCGGATAGGCAGCATGAAAAGTGCCAACAATGGGTCCGCTCGCTGCCCAACAAGCCAAGATTGAGAGCGAAGGAATCGCAGGTTCATGTAGATGCAGCAGATCGAAGTCGTTCTCCGCGATCCACTTCTTGACACGTGCATTAGCGATCGGTCCGAATGCTAATCGTGCTACTGCTCCGTTGTACGGAACTGGTATGGATCGCCCAGCTCCCACTATGAAAGCTGGTCGAACCTCATCACCCGAGTCGGGCGTGAGAACGGAGACATAATGTCCCAAGCCCATGAGTCGCACCGCAAGATCCCGTATGTGGAATTGCACCCCACCCGGCACACTCCAGTCATAGGGAGAAACTAATCCAATCCGCATCTTTCTCATCGGTCCGCACTCCACAACGGTTGGAACATATGCCAATCCCAGGGCGCCTTTGCGATTTCAACTTCAAAATAATCGGCATACGCTTGCGTGATGCGCTGAATCTCCGCACTTTTCTCGTCTCCACGATTGGGCGCGATGGGAACGCCGAAGCGGATGAGGATCCCACTCTTTGTATAACTCACCACTGTCGGCACCACAGGCCGTCCACTTTGAAACGCCAGCGCGGCAGGTCCGGGCGGCATCGTCGTCTGTTCACCGAAGAAGGTCACCGGGATTCCGTGTTGGGAGAGATCTCGATCAGCAACCAGCGCGATCAGTGATCCCTCTTTCAACTTACGCATAAGTGGCATCATGACAGTTGCATCGAGCGGATAGACATCCATTCCGAGGCTCTGGCGATACTCAAGAAATTGTTGAAAGAGGCTCTCTGGCTTGAGGCGTTCTGCTACCGTCGCCACTTTAATTCCCTTCAAGGCGATACATGCGCCCGCGTGGTCCCAATTTCCAGAGTGCGGAAGCGCCGCGATCGCACCTCCCTCGGCAAGAGCCGCCTGCAAATTATCTTCGCCTTCAATGTGGACCGTGTCCAAGATGCGAGACCGACTCCAATCCTGAATACGAAACGTGTCGCACCAATAGCGCATGTAAGAGCGCATACCTCTTCGAGAGAGTTCACGCATTTCCACCTTTGAGAGACCGGGGCGAATACGGTCGAGATTCTTTTCGTACTGGGTGATCGACTTCCCTTGAGCAAACCAACTCTGATCGGCCAGCAAAGAGAATGATCGATAAGCCAAAAACTCAGGGAGAAAACGAGTGGTACTCCACCCAGCGGCATAGGCAATGCCCGCAAACTCATCAAACATCAAATCGCCACACTTGCGCCATGCGTTGACCAAAAGTAATCAACGTTGCAACTGCTACGAGCCACAAGCCCGCTGCGCCCACATACGGGATTCCTAATCCCGAGAACCCGGTAGAAACCAGAATGACGATAATCCGCTCTGCACGTTCGGCAATTCCACCGTCGCAGGGAATGCCAAGAGACTCTGCTTTCGCCTTAACGTACGGGACCAGACCGCCCGAGACGAGCGATACTCCCGCCAGCACCGCCAGAGGGGCATCATGCTGTGAGTAATAGAGAAGCAATCCGCCAAAGATTGCAGAATCCCCTACTCGATCGAGAGTGGAATCAAGGAGAGCGCCCCACTTCGAGCTCTTCCCCGAGATGCGTGCCATCGTGCCATCGAGCAGATCACTGAAGATAAATGCAGTAATGGTGAGCGTGCCACCGAAGAGATGCCCCGTCGGGAAGAGCAAAAGTGCAGACGCGGCCGCTCCCACGGAACCTCCAGCGGTCACCATGTTTGGCGTCACTCCCATGCGGAGCAAACCGCGCGCGACCGGTGAGACGATCTTCGTGATCGGAGTCCGGATAAGCCCATTCAACATAGTGGCTCTATCGTATGCCCAAAATTTGAGAGTCCATGGATCGCGAAATACCTTGGTTTGAGCGTGCTCGACCTAAAATATCACCCATGAAACCCACCGTTGCACAGCGTGTCCTGCTCTCAATCAGCCTTGCTCTCAGCCTGCTCTTCGCCATCGTGATCTATATGAACGAATACAGTACTCCTCTGGTGACGTCAGAGCTTTTCCAGATCGCGCGAATTGTAGTGATCATCCTGGCATTGATTATGGGTTTCGGTGGAAAGAAGAAGATCACCTTTGCATTGATCTATTTCGGTACTTTCCTGCTAGCAATCCCTGCGAACTTCTTTATTGGCTTCAATTTTCTTGCAAGCGTTTACCGCGGCCTCTTTAACGCGCGCTCATGGATGTATCTGGATCTGAGGGAGTTGATGCCCGCCATCATTATCACTCTTGTAGTGAACGCACCTTTCTTAGCTGCTTACATCTTGGGACTTACCCAAAAACCTGGAAGCAATCTGCCGATGCCAGTCCAGACGTTTGCAGCTCAATTGCCCACTGCTCAGTTGCCGGCGCATGGTGAAATTCGATCCTTGAGAGGCGACCTCGAGTCACTCGCTGGATTACTCCGCGAAGGACTCATCACGCAAGATGATTATGACCGCAAGAAGGAAGAGATCCTGCGTCGACTCTAATTTGGCGCATAGAATGGAGGCCATGCCCCGAATCTCAGTAATAGGTAGAAGTGCTCACAGCGCCATCGCCGACGCGATACCCGCGGAGTGCACAATCTCCTTCCTTGATGGGGCGAACGAGGAGCAAGACTTTCGAACTCTCTATAGCGCGGACTTTGCGCTCTTGTGTATGAGCGCTACCGCGGGGTTTGACGTGAGTTTCATCAAGTACTGGAAGGCGCTTGAGGAGTTCGTCACTCCCCGGGCGGTCGTAGTAACTGACCTTGATAATTCCGACGCTGATTTCGATGAGAGTTGCGCGCTTATAGCGCGAGTTCTTGGCGAAGAAATTTTACCTATCGCACTTGTATTACACGAGGAGGATGGCTCACCAGCCGCACTCATCGACCTCTTCTCTCTCAAGATTTCACAGAACGAAAACTCTACGGACGCGCAACCTGAAGTGGTCGAACTCGTGATGGACGCTAGGGAGGAACTTTTGCAGGAGCTTGCCACATCAATAGTGGACGAGTCACTCTCCCAACAACTGCTTCAGGGAGTAACGCCGAGTCTGCCCGTCTTGCAACGGGCGCTCATTAATGCGGTCGCTACCTCCGCTTTCATCCCAGTACTCACCAGCTCCGAGAGCAGCCCCCTGGGCAGACGCGAACTTCACGAATTGCTCGACGGAGTCTTAGCCGATCCTGAGTTCGTTGCCTCGACCAACACCACTGACACCGCTGAAATGGAGAGCTTCCTCAATCGATACTTGCCTCATCGCCTCCTTGAGGGAGTTGTCGAGAGTGACGTCTCACTCTCGATCGAATTCCCCGACGAATTCGCAGCCGAGGTCGATCGTGAAATATCACGCGCTCGAGCGGTCCCTCATTCCTCAGTAGATCGACACGGTATCTCTCTCAGGGAGTGTGAAGTTCCGCGATTAGGCGCACCGGCACTTCTCGCGTTAGTGCAATCCGCCTGCGAATACAACGCAGCTATTACCGTGATTTAATCGG
Organism: Actinomycetota bacterium; assembly: GCA_009917815.1. GTDB lineage: Bacteria > Actinomycetota > Actinomycetes > Nanopelagicales > Nanopelagicaceae. Next base: position 818 of record RGER01000127.1, on the reverse strand, counting down.
CCAGGCCTGAGCGATTAAATCGCGGGTATCTTTGAGCAGAGCTGGTAATACTTTGGTCTGGCCAATGATGGGCATGAAGTTCGCATCTCCCGACCACCTCGGCACGATGTGTTGATGTATGTGGGGAGCTACTCCCGCACCGGAGAGCGCGCCCTGATTCATGCCAAGGTTAAATCCTTGCGCTCCCGCTGCCTCGCGGAGCGCGAGCATTGCTCTTTGAGTAAAGAGCGCCATCTCGTCGCGTTCTGGATCAGTGATGTCCGTGTACTCGGCAACATGTCGATAGGTGCAGATCAACATGTGACCAGCGTTGTATGGGTAGAGGTTCATCACGGCGTAGACATGTTCGCCGCGAGCTACAATCAAGCCCTCTTCATTTGAGAGCCTGGGTACGCGACAGAAGGGGCATTCATTTCCGTCCCCCGAAACATCGGGCCGGTTCTCGCCTCTGAGGTATGCCATTCGATGTGGCGCCCAGAGTCGTTGCCAACCATCTGGAGCCCCCGCAAGACCGTCGACTGCCATTAGACCTGTACGCGTTCCTTGATACTCCGAACGATCTCTTCAACGGCTTCGTCTACTGGAATTGCATTGCGTTGCGTGCCATCGCGGAATCTGAATGAGACCGCGCCCGCCTCCACATCTTCCCCGCCTGCGATCATCATGTAAGGAATCTTCTCCAATTGCGCATTTCGGATCTTCTTTTGCATGCGCTCATCAGAACCATCAACTTCGACTCGAATTCCTTGAGCGCGCAATTGCGCGGCCACATCCTCCAAGTAATCAACATGTGCGCCAGCGATCGGAATACCGACAAC
>RGER01000126.1 GCA_009917815.1 Actinomycetota bacterium | reverse complement strand
CTCTCATGCGACACGGTCTGGTATCAAATTGCTTACGACCAGTGGGTAAAAGATGGTGGGCTTTCGCCGAAGCGCAATCTCAATGACTACTTCTTCAATGCCGCTAAAGATTTTGGCTTTGGAAAGAAGACCGGAGTCGATCTCCCATCAGAGAGCAAGGGTCGCTTAGCCAATCGCCAATGGAAGCAATCTTGGTACGAAGCGAACAGAGATTTCTTCTGCAACTATGAAAGCAAAGCTATACCTGAGCAGCGAACTCCGCTACTCATTTCTATCGCTAAAGAAAATTGCGTCGATGGCGCCAAGATTCGTGCGGGTGATGCCGTCAACTTTGCTATTGGCCAGGGTGATACCACCGCGACACCGTTACAAATGATTCAAGTTTACGCCGCTATTGCAAACGGTGGCACCGTTATGAAGCCAACTATTGGCCGAGCAATCCTTGATAACAAAGGCAAAACCATCAAGGAGTTCACGCCGCAAGCGGTAGGAAGATTGCCAATCGATAAAGCTACCTTGGCCTTTATTCAAGATGCTTTGCGTGCCGTGGTCACGGAAGGTACTGCTCGTTACCCATTTACTGGATTCCCAGTCTCCGTGAGTGCGAAGACCGGAACGGGAGAAGTATTTGGGAAGAATTTAGATGGCTCAGCTAAGGACACCACGAGTTGGCTTGTTTCTTACGCTCCAAGTGAGAAGCCACGGTATGCCGTCCTGATGATGGTGAGCCAAGGTGGAACCGGCTCGCTGACGAGCGGACCAAGTGTTCGCAAAATCTACGAGGCAATCTTTGGGGTCACGGGAAGCAAGGTAGATCCACTCCGTTCTCTCTTCCCAAGCGGGCCACCAAGTGTCATTCCGCGACTCACGACGGATGGTCGAGTCCTTCCACCGATGAGTCTCAAGTCAACAGCTAAGAATGGTGGATGATGAGTTCTTACTCCACTGGCGCACGCCTCTCGCGAGGCTTTAAACGTTCGATCGATCGTGATGGTTTTGTTCGGCAATTAGATTTGGTTCTGTTGGGCGCAGTTGCCCTCCTTCTTATTATTGGTGCTTTTCTGGTTTCAGCTTCAACGCGGGATTGGTATGGATCTCAGGGCTTAGACCCTAATTTTTATCTAAAGCGACACCTCATCAACATTGTGATTGGTATTTTCTTGGCGGGAATGACCGCGGCGGTGGACTATCGATTGTTGCGCGCTTACACGCCTGTGCTTTGGGGACTTGCTGTGATCGGATTGATTGCCGTGCTGATTCCTCATGTAGGAGACACCATCAATGGAGCGCGGGCCTGGATCTCGCTTCCCGGTGGTTTCAGTGTTCAGCCCGCAGAGTTTGCGAAATTAGCCATCATCGTTGGTATGGCGATGGTGTTGGCAGAGAAGCGTGATGGTGAGAAAGATCCGCGCAATATTGATGTGTTACAGGCTCTAGGGGTAGCTGCTCTTCCGGTACTTCTCATTTTTGTGCAACCCGATGTGGGCACAATTCTCATTGTGAGTTGTGCAGTTGTGGCAATCATTGCCGTCTCCGGAGCTCCGGCCCGCTGGATCGCCGGGCTGCTCTTGCTTGCAGTGTTGGGGGGAGTAGCTGCCGTGCAATTTAACATTTTGCACGAGTATCAACTCAAGAGATTGCAATCGTTTATCAATCCCCAAGCCGATCCACAAGAGAGTGGCTATCAACTCCAGCAAGCGCGCATCACTATTGGGTCTGGCGGCTTTTTAGGTAAGGGGCTGTACAAAGGACCACAATCGAATGGAAGGTTTGTGCCTGAGCAGCAGACCGATTTTATCTTCACTGTTGCGGGAGAAGAATTGGGCTTTGTAGGTTCATCTGGCATCATCGCTCTCTTCGCAATCATTCTCTGGCGCGCTGGGCGGTTGGCGAGACGTACGACGGACCTCTTTGGGCGGTTAGTCGTCTCCGGAGTGATGGCCTGGTTTGCCTTTCAATTCTTTGAGAATGTGGGAATGGCGCTTGGCCTCATGCCGATGACGGGTGTTCCGCTGCCTTTCCTCTCCTATGGAGGCACCAGCATGTTCGCCACTTTGATGGCCGTAGGGCTGCTGCAGAATGTGCACGCCAGGCGAAGTTGGAATTAGTTGTTACCCTAGGTCAATGCCTTCTGTGTGGAGTGACCTCGAACCGCTGCTCTTGCAAATCTCAAAGCCGATTCAATATGTAGGCGGTGAGCTGAATTCAACGGTGAAAGATTGGGATGCGGCCGAGGTCCGTTGGGTGCTGATGTATCCCGATGCGTACGAAGTCGGTTTGCCTAATCAAGGCGTCATGATCCTTTATGAAGTGTTGAATGAAGTTGAAGGAGTCCTCGCGGAACGCTCCTATGCAATCTGGCCCGACCTTGAGAAGCTGATGCGTGAAAACGACATCCCCCAGTTCACTTTGGATAGTCACCGTTCGGTCCGTGATTTCGATCTATTTGGAATCTCCTTTGCGACCGAATTGGGATATACGAATATGCTGTCGGCTCTGCATCTCGGTGGAATTCCACTGATGGCCGCAGACCGAACGTTGGATGATCCCATTGTTGTCGCCGGCGGCCATGCAGCATTTAATCCAGAACCAATCTCTGATTTCATCGACATTGCAGTTCTGGGCGATGGCGAGGAAGCAGTCCTTCGTATGAGCGAAATTGTACGTGAATGGAAGCGCGAGGGGCGCCCCGGTGGTCGCGACGAAGTGCTCCTCAGACTGGCGCGCAGTGGCGGTTGTTATGTGCCGCGCTTCTATGACGTCGAGTATTTTGAAGATGGCCGCATCAAGCGTGTCTTTCCTAATCGATCAGACGTTCCATACCGGGTAGCAAAACATACGGTGATGGATCTTGATAAGTGGCCATATCCAAAACAGCCACTTGTTCCGCTCGCAGAGACAGTCCACGAGAGAATGAGCGTAGAGATTTTCCGCGGTTGTACGCGCGGTTGCCGCTTCTGTCAGGCTGGAATGATTACGCGGCCAGTGCGCGAGCGTTCTATCACCGGCATTGCTGCCATGGTTGAACAGGGCCTGAACGCCACCGGATATGAAGAGGTAGGCCTGCTCTCGCTCTCAAGTGCCGATCACTCCGAGATCGGGGATATCGCGAAAGGCCTGGCCGATCGTTATGACGGTGAGAATGTGGGACTCTCACTTCCCTCTACTCGGGTTGATGCATTTAATGTGGATCTGGCGAATGAGCTGACCAGAAATGGTCGTCGCTCTGGTCTCACGTTCGCGCCAGAAGGTGGAAGTGAACGTATGCGTCAGGTCATCAATAAGATGGTCACGGAGGAAGATCTCATCCGCACAGTTACTACAGCGTATGCAAATGGTTGGCGCCAGGTAAAGCTTTATTTCATGTGCGGTTTGCCTACAGAGACTGATGAAGATGTGATGCAGATTGCCACGATGACAAAGCGAGCAATCGACGCAGGGCGATCAGCAACCGGTGGGAATGATGTGCGCTGCACTATTTCTATCGGTGCATTTGTTCCTAAGCCGCATACGCCCTTCCAATGGGCGGCGCAAGAATCACCGGATGTGGTGGACCATCGGCTGAAGATGTTGCGGGATGCTATCCAAGGAGATCGCAAGTACGCCAAGGCAATTGGCTACCGCTATCACGATGGCAAACCAAGCGCGATTGAAGGATTACTCTCTCGTGGAGATCGCCGAGTAGGTGCAGTGATTCTTCGAGCATGGGAGAACGGTCAACGTTTTGATGGTTGGACCGAGCACTTCTCCTACGAACGTTGGGTCGCTGCTGCAGATGAAATCTTTGCGGGATCACCCCTCTCTCTGGATTGGTTCACGACTCGTGAACGCGATCTCAGCGAAGCGCTCCCTTGGGATCACCTGGATTCGGGCCTAGATAAGGAGTGGCTCTGGTCCGACTGGCAGGAAGCTCTCGCGGGTGGCGAAGTAGATGATTGTCGCTGGACGCCCTGTTTCGACTGTGGGGTCTGTCCCACCATGGATACCGAAATCCAAGTGGGACCCACAGGACGAACCATTCCGCTGCTGGTGAATCGATAACTCATGAAAGCCCCGCACGAACAACGTCCGGTGGTGCAACGCATCCGGATCAAGTATGCAAAACGCGGGCGTCTACGCTTCACGAGTCATCGAGATTTTTCGCGTGCGTTGGAACGTGCAGTTCGTAGATCAAGAATTCCTATCGCTTATTCCTCAGGCTTCACTCCACACCCGCGTATTTCTTATGCAGGTGCATCTCCGACGGGAGTGGCGAGCGAGGCTGAGTACTTGGAGATGGCCTTGCAGGATCGAGTGGATCTGGGAGAGGTCTTGTCTCAA
>RGER01000125.1 GCA_009917815.1 Actinomycetota bacterium | reverse complement strand
ATGCAACCCGGTATGCAACCCGGTATGCAACCCGGTATGCAACCCGGTATGCAACCCGGTATGAAAATTGATCCGATGACGGGTCAGGCGATTATCGATCCACTTTTCAAGCCAACCGACGCTTCTCAAATCGCACCCGGAGCTCAACAACCTGGCATGCATTACGACCCGATCTCGGGTGCAATGATTCCCGACCAGATCCCCGCCGCCGGTGCATATTTCCCAGGCGCGGTTCCTTCACCACAAGGTGGTTTCTTCCCACCCACGACCGCAGTGGCACCACCGATGCCGATGTACCCGCAACCAACGGCGTTCGCCCCCCAACCTCAGGTATTTGTTCCACCAGCTGCTGCTTATTACCCACCCGCAGCTCCATACTTTCCGCCGATGCCCCCCTACAACCCGCCATACATACCTCCATTTATTGCCCCACCTGCTCCACCGGTAGATGAGACCTGGAAGTCAGAAGGCAGTGCTACGACAGCGATTAGTGCCGCAGATATCGGTGCAAAAATTGCCGCGGCACAGAGCGGTGAAGGAATGGGTCGTGGTACGGGAGTTCCCGAGCCGCTATTAATGGCACCAGATGGTACTCGAATTGCGGGCCTTCCCGCCGGAACGACGTGGAGCTCAACAAGTGAAGGAGTCTTAACAGCCAAATATCCTGATGGTTCCGTTCGAGTAATCACCTCTGGCGAACCAGGCACTGGTTCTATGGTTACTACTCTCGCGGATGGGACTGTGATCACTACCAAACTCTCAACCGCAGAAGACGGTTCACAAATTATTTCATCAAGTTCTTCAACTGGTGAGAGTTCCCAAGTAGTGATTGCAAATAGTGGAGATATTTCAGCAACGCGGACAAGTACTGATGGATCGCAAACAAGTCTGCCAGTCGATGATGTGACAAAAGCAGTAGCTCTTGCAACCGCGGGAGATCACCGCGGTCCGCAAGATCAACAATTTGGGCCGAATGATGGCATGCAAATGGGCGGTTACGATCAAATTCCGCAATATGTTGCGCCCAACTATCAAGCTGCCTTTGCTACCGGTCCAACGGCGCCAGGTTACATGCCTGCGGGAATGTATCCACCAGTGACTTCCCACTCTTATGCGATCCCAGCACCATTTCCAACTTCGATGCCACCAGAGAATTCCGGAATGTTTGCACCCGGAGCTCCCATGCAGGACGTCACTCCTTCGCAGTGGAATGTTGGAGGGGGTACTGCTGGATATTCGGGTGGACCAGTTGCCGGGCAGGCCATGGATCAACCGGGCATGTATCAACCGGGCATGTATCAACCGGGCATGTATCAACCGGGCATGTATCAACCGGGTATGTATCAACCCGGAATGCCTTCAATGGCGTATGGACCTATGTCAAGAATGAGGGGCAATCTACCTCCCAGACAACTCTTGCTGGAGGGCAAGAAGTCTCTACCTCAATGTTTAAAGATTCAAATGGGAATCTGATCGCAGGCAACGAGATTTCAAACGGTGCATCAACGAAAGTTGAGTTGAATGCGGATGGATCTCGCACCAGTAACGCAACGAGTGCTAGTGGAATGATGACATCGGTAGCACATAACCTCGATGGATCAAGAACCGCAATAGCAACTGCGCCAAATGGCGTTACCACGACCACTATTGCCGGACCAGATGGGTCTTCAAGCACTACCGGGGTGGCGGTGGACGGCACCACTACTGTGCAAAACGTGGCAGCTGATGGGTCAACCTCAACCTTTGTTTCATCTCCTGCAGGCGTACAGGTATCGAATGATGGATCTGGAACCACAGTTAACACAGTTCAGGGAAATATTGTCGTAGAAGTAAATGTAGATGGATCACTAAATGTTGTTGCTGGCGATGCTGGGATGATCAACATCAATCCGGACGGGACTTTCAGTGCTCCGGAAAGCGCAAGTGATCAAAGGTCTGCTTCGGGTGATCATCAAATCGTATCGCTCGCCGATGGCACCTCCGTTCTCATTTACTCCGATGGTGCTGTATCCGTGAACACCAGTGAGGGCTTTACCGTCAATTCGGGAACGAATAGCTCTGCAGTTGTGACAGCGCCAGATGGAATCTGCGTGACAACCACGCCCGATGGTCAACTCATTGCGGCCGCGGGTGATGGCTCTACTTTTGTCGTAGCAAATGATGGCTATATGAATGTCAACACCAACGACGGCTGCGCACTCTCAATCACACCTGCCGGTACTATCACTGCTACAGACTTTGAGGGTTGTTCCCTCACGAATACCACGGATGGCCTTATCACGCTGGCGCAGTCAGATGGTACTTGCTACGTTCAATCGTGCGATGGAGATTTTACAATCGCATCGCCAAACGGCATGTCATACACAAACACGGTAGATGGCTCGAACGTAGTTGCACTTCCAAGTGGCACCATGTTCTCGGTTGATCCAAACGGTGCGGCCTGTACCGCGGCTCCCGGTGTGAGTTATTTCGATATTCCGAATGGTCCAACTGCCTGGAATACCGCAGCTGGAACTTCAATGATGATGGATTCTGGTGCGGCTGTCTCTATCTCTGGAGATTCTACGTATGTTGTCACTTCTGATGGCGTTGGTGTCGCACAGACATTTGCATACGGAAACCCTTCGACGATTGTCTCGTTCGCTGATGGCTCCTCTATGACAACAGGCGTTGACTCAGCAGTTTTCTGCGGAACAGATGGCACGGTCTATGGCATAGCAGTAGATGACTGGAACACTTTTGACCCGAGTGTGATTCCAGATTTCTCCTCTCAAGGTGGCGCTTGTTTCGATTTTGATTACCAGTTCACTGACAACGGCTCCTTCGCTATTCCTGATGGCGAATCAGGCGTGATTGTGCTAGGTGGAGATTGCCAGGTGACTTGGGCTACAGATGAAGGTCAAACGGTTACCGCTGATGATAACGGATTCGTGTATGCCGGTAACGATGGAGTAACTCTCGCGTTTGATGACTCGGGCACTGCCAACTTTGATAATGGAGATGGGCAGAGTGCAGTGTTTACCTTTGATGGTACCTCTGCAGTTACTTTTGAAGAAGGTGCAAATATCACGAATACCGCAGGCGGCGTGACGGTCATAGCGGGAAGTGATGACTCATCGTTAACTATTGGTACTGATGGCACCACAACTATCTCCGCCCCGGATGGCACCACCATTGTCGCTGGATCCGACGGTACAACGATTGTCGATGATTACGCAGGGAATACTGTCGTCACGGTAATGGATGGCAGCACATTAATCACTTGTGATGATGGGATCGTCATTAACTCATCATCAGATGGGAATACTGCAATCGCTTCAGATGATGGGGCAACAATAGTCGTCACTTCCGACGGTTCCGCTTCAACAAGTACTGATGACGGATTAGCAGTCATCAACACGAGCGATGGCACCACGGTTACAATGATTGATGGAGATGTGTACGTCACCAGTGATCAAGGCACCGTTTCTTATGCCGATGGTGCTGACGTTTCACTCCCTGATGGAGAATCGCTCACTTTTGCCGATGGTGGCATTCAGCTCGTCACATCTACAGGGGATGCTTCGCTCCAGGAGGGCACAGTATTTGCAATCGATGGTGATGGTGCGCTGCAAATCAATACCGTCGAGGGAGAAATCTTCCAAGTTAGTGATTGTGGAGGGTTCGTATGGAGCGATGCTGATGGTAGTAATGTCAGCGTTGATTCAGAGACAATGGCCGTTGCGGTTGATTACTCCTTCGGCGTTGAGTTAGTCGCCGATCCAGACGGGAATTTGAATGTAACAACTGCCGATGGTTGTGAAGTCAGTATGTTTGCCGATGGTTCTACATCGGTCATCATGAGTGATGCCACTAGCGTGATTGTGCCTGAAGAGGGCGGGATCTCCGTCTCTGCAGCGGATGGTACTGATGTTGAAGTAAGCAGTGATGGAGGAGTCTCCATAGACACTCCATCCGATGCGACACTCTCAATTGATTCAGACGGTTCAGTTGAGGTGACTCCGCCAGCAGAACCAGATTATGCAAGCTATCAAGTAGAAGTAGTGGACACTATTATCAGTGAAGCAGTCGAATTTGACGCAGTTGCATCCGAAGCCTACGAAGCAGTGGGTGGTCTTCCGGCCGTAGATGATGCTCCTACGGTCACTCCAGATGCACAAGCAAGTGATGATCAAGCTGATGCGCAAGCGGCGGTTGATGCTGCTGCTGCGCAAGCGGCGGTTGATGCTGCTGCACAGGCTGAAGCTGCTGCGCAAGCTGCTGCTGATGATGCTGCCGCGCAGTCTGAAGCGGATGCTGCTACACAGGCTGAAGCGGATGCTGCTGCACAGGCTGAAGCTGATCCTGCTGCACAGGCCGAAGCTGATGCGCAAGCGGCG
>RGER01000124.1 GCA_009917815.1 Actinomycetota bacterium | reverse complement strand
GGTGTGGTCTAACGGGTGTGGCCTAACGGGTGTGGTCTAACGGGTCGTCTAATACCCATAAATCATTGGGGAAAGAGGACTTTCGGAAGAGCGAGGAACCCGGCAGACTCTTCCCATGCCTATCGTCAGCGTTCTCAGTCTTAAAGGTGGGGTTGGTAAGACCTCCGTCGTCCTTGGGTTAGCCGGAGCAGCCACCGTCAAGGGTTTAGCTACCCTGGTCATTGATCTCGATCCGCAGGGAAATGCCACCTCCATTCTGGCCGCACAGAAGCCGAAGAAGACCGCCGCCGATCTGCTCGCTCATCCCACCCTCGATACTTTGCATGAAGCGCTCACCGCGTGCAGTTGGGAAGTAGCCCCGGGCGAGGTCGATGTTCTCTGCTCCTCACCCGACCTCATCAGGCACGATTCCTTCCGCGATGCTGCAAATTTCCATCCGCACCTGGGCAAAGTACTTCGACGCCTTGAAGGGTATGACTTGGTATTAATCGACTGCCCACCCTCGCTTGGTTCACTTACCCGTGAGGCGCTTTCTGCTAGCGATCAAGCGTTAATTGTCGCCACGCCTTCATACTTTGGTTTGCAAGGCGCTGAACGCGCATCTGTAGAGATCGAAGAGATCCGTAAACAACACAACCCTTCGCTACACCTCTTGGGCGTGCTCGCTAATCGCGTTCGCTCAGTAAGTGAAGAGCATGACTTTCGTATCGCAGAGCTCGGTGATCTCTTTGGCAAGCAAGTACTCAAGCCATCGATTCCAGATCGCATCGCTTTCCAGCAAGCCGAAGGTTATGGCAAGCCGATTCAAACAATGAATAGTGCTGGCGCACGCGAAGTAAGCCAAATCTTCGAAAAACACCTCAACAAGATTATGAAAGCTACGCGTTAACCAACTCGCGGGAATTAGCCTTCGTAATGCTTTGAAATTTCAGTGAACACCTCGTCCATAATGGCGAGACCTTCCTTCACTTCAACTTCAGAAACATTGCATGGTGGCACAACGTGCATGCGGTTATAGTTGGTGAACGGCATAAGACCGCGCTTCTTACATCCGGCAACGAGTTCATTCATTGCTGCACTTGTTCCGCCATACGGTGCGATGGGCTCGCGAGTCTTGCGATTCTTCACCAGATCAAGCGCCCAGAAGACACCAAGACCGCGGACTTCTCCGATCATCGGATGACGATCCGCGAGCGCGCGTAATCCTGGTCCTAATACGTTTTCACCAATGTGTGCCGCATGTTCGACCATGTTTTCTTCTGCCATGACATCGAGTGTGGCGACGGCGGCTGCACAGGCAAGTGGATGACCCGAATACGTTAATCCGCCTGGGAATACTCGCTGATCAAAGGTTGCCGCGATGGCATCAGAGACCACTACGCCGCCAAGGGGAACATAACCGGAGTTAACACCCTTGGCGAAGACGATGAGGTCTGGTTCTGCACTCCAATTTTGGTATGCAAACCATTTACCTGTGCGACCGAAACCGGCCATGACCTCATCGGCGATCCACATGATGCCGTACTTATCGCAGAGCGCGCGCACTCCTTCGAGATAACCGGCAGGAGGAATCAATACACCAGCGGTTCCCACGACAGATTCAATAACGATGGTGGCGATGGTGTTTGGACCTTCAAAGGTAATTACTTCTTCGAGGTGCTTCAACGCACGTTCGCACTCTTCGGCTTCGTTAGTTGCCCAGAAAGATGAGCGGTAGGCATACGGTCCGAAGAAGTGCACGTGGCCGTGCGCAAACTCGTTCGGCCAGCGACGTGGGTCACCGGTTGCATTAATGGCGGCACCGGTGTTCCCGTGGTACGAACGATAAAAGGAGAGCACCTTAGTACGGCCGGTATGAATGCGCGCCATACGAATCGCGTTTTCAATAGCGTCGGCGCCGCCGTTGGTGAAAAAGACCTTATTGAGGTGATCACTTGCGCGCGCCGTGATGCGCTGTGCCGCTTCACTGCGAGCTTCGTTGGCATGCTGAGGAGCGATCGTCGAGAGCAGAGCTGCTTGATTCTGAATCGCGGCGACTACTTTCGGATGTTGGAATCCGATATTCGTGAAAACCAATTGGCAGGAGAAATCGAGGAAACGATTACCGTCGTAATCCCAAAAGTATGAACCCTCACCACCTGCAACTGGCAGCGGCGAGATGGCACCTTGGGCTGACCAAGAGTGGAAGACGTGGGCGCGGTCGAGTGCAAAGACTTCCTTACCGCGGGTTGGGTTTGCGGGGGGTTGGCTCATGAGATCTCCTTCGTTCCCACTATCCAACCACGAACCTTTCGAAGGCCGCGACTAGACGCCGATATCTTCGTTCCAGAGTTCTGGGCATTCGCGAACGAAATCCTGCATTAGTTGGTAGGTCTCTGGGTCATCAAGTTGCACGATTTCCACGCCTTGAGACTTGAGAAAACTCTCGGTCTCTTGGAAGGTACGGCTCTCGCCAATGACAATGCGAGGAATTTTGTAGAGCAGCGCGGTGCCAGCACACATGTAGCACGGTGAAAGGGTGGTGTAGAGGGTGGCCCTGGCATAGACGGAGGCTGGCTGACGGCCCGCATTCTCAATGCAATTTGTCTCACCGTGGTGGATGGAGCTACCCATCTGGACACGTCGGTTATGTCCAACCGCAAGCACCTTTCCATCGACTACAAGCGCAGCACCGATCGGAATACCGCCTTCCGCGCGACCGAGCTTCGCCTCATTGAGTGCGTGTTGGTAGAACTCTTTGTCGTTCATCATTTCTCCTTAGAGTCGTCGGTAGGGCTTGAGGTATGCGCCGGGATAAGGAACGTTTCTGCCCGTAATAGCCAAACCTGCAATGACTGCCAAGTAAGGAAGCGCGAGCAAAATTTCGAAAGGCAAGTGCGAGAGCGCGGGAACTAATCGCAATTGCTGCTGCGTGGCGGAGACAAGTGCGAAGAGAAGTGCGCCGGAAACCGTACGCCAAATTCCCCAGCGCCCAAAGATGACCAGGGCAATCGCTACCCAACCGCGACCGTTGATGATGTTGATGGTGAATGAACCAAGGAACGCCAACGTGATGAATGCGCCGCCAGCCGCCATCAAAGCGCCACCAAGGGCTAGTGCAAAGTAACGAGTGCGCGCCACAGAAATTCCTGCAACATCTGCGGATTCAGGATTCTCGCCGACTGCACGAATTCGGATTCCGATTCCGGAACGCCACAACAGCCACCAGAGCGCCGGTGCGAGAATAAGAAACGCAGCATACGTGAGCCAGTATTGACTGAAGATGGGACCCGCGAAATCAAATGGCTTCCACGGATCCACGCGAACCATGCCATCTTTATTTGTGAAGAGAATTCTATTTGCTGTATTCGATGCACTAATGAGAAGCAAGGTAAGGCCCAAGCCAGCAACGTGTTGGTTCACTCCAAGTGTGACAACCAGCAAGCCCATGACACAACCAACGATGGCTCCCGCAATAATCGCCGCGATTAATCCAGTAGTCAGGCTTCCGGTTTGCGCAGCAACCGTGATGCCCACAAAGGCACCGGTGTACATGGTGCCCTCGATACTGAGGTTGAGCATTCCCGCGCGCTCAGTAATTACTTCACCAAGGGAGGCAAATACCAGCGGTGTAGAAATCCGCAGAGTCGCGCCGATAATTCCGATCAGGGTCTCAATCACGATGTTTCCCCTTATCAAGAACTATTCGATACTTCATAAAGACGAGAGCAGAAACCACAGTCGTGAGGAGTACGGCTTGCACTACTTCGCCAATTGTTGAAGGAATAGAAAGAGCGCGGCTCGCAGAGAAGGAGCCCACATTAATGATGCCAAGCACACATGCAATGAGTAGAACAGCGGGGAAACTCAAAGCAGCCAAGGTGGCCACCACAACACCGGTATATCCAAACCCCGGAGAGATTCCATCTGTGAGTTGGTGAGCGACACCTGCAACTTCACCTGCACCGGCGATGCCTGCGATAGCTCCACTGGCAAGTGCAGTCGTAAAGAGCGTCTTCTCTACCTTGAGTCCCGCAATGCGTGCAGCTCCTGGGGCAAGGCCCACGGCGCGCATTTTGAGACCTCCAGCAGTGCGACCTACCACCCACCAGCAGATCGCCAGAGCAACAATGCCGATGATGAGACCAAGGTGAATCCGTGAGCCTGGATAGACCTTTGGGAAGAAGATGTTTTCTGAAAGTACTTTGGTCTCGGGGAATTGAGTTTCCGGGTTACGCCAAGGGCCATTGAGCAATCCGGTGACCACAAGAAGTGCTACGGGATTGAGAAGCAGCGTGGTAACTACTTCATCGATGCCAAGTCGTGAGCGAAGGAGCGCCGGTACGAAGGCCCAGAGCATGCCACCTACTGCGCCAGCGATCACTACAAGAATAATTCCAAGCCAATGTGGAATCCCGTCCGCGTGCAAACCGACCACGGT
>RGER01000123.1 GCA_009917815.1 Actinomycetota bacterium | reverse complement strand
GGAATTGCGGGTGATCAGCAATCAGCCCTCATATCGATCGCGGGGTTCGATCCTGGCTCTGCAGCATGCGCATATGGCACTGGATCTTTTCTCTTGGTCAATAGCGGCAACGAGATTCCGGCCATCGCCAGTGGAACTTTGGCGACCGTTGCCTGGCAGGCCCCGGATGGCACGCGGGCTTTTGCCAGCGAAGGTGGCGTCTTTGTCACCGGCGCTGCAGTGCAATGGTTCCGCGATGGTTTAGGTGCCATCACAAGTTCTGCGGAAATTGAGGAGTTGGCTCGCTCTGTGAAGAGCAGCGAAGGTGTCGTCATGGTGCCAGCCCTCGCTGGATTGGGCGCTCCACTATGGAATCCTCATGCACGTGGTGCGCTTCTTGGGCTTTCGTTAGCCAGCACCAAAGCACATATGGCACGTGCACTTCTCGAAGGTATTGCTCACTCCATTGCCGACGTAGCGGAAAGTATGCAGATTCCCATCTCAAAATTTGGTGCGCATGGTGGGGCAAGCCAGAACGATTTGCTCTGTCAGATGCAATCAACCTTGCTCAATCGTCCACTCTTTCGACGTCACGATCTCGAAGCTACTGCTCTCGGCGCGGCAGAGTTAGCGGCGCAGGGGTTAGGTTGGCCGGATCGTGATGGCACGGCAACTGAAGTTGCACTTGCGGGGCCAGTCGAAATCTCTTCTCGCGAATCTTGGAGGCAGGCGCTGGCGACTGTCGAAGAGTTTGCCGAAGGCGTACGCTGAACATATGAATGATCCTCGATCTGCCTGGAGTGCTCACGGTACCAATGGGAAGGCTCTGCTCTTTGTACACGGCTTTACAGGCTCGCCCGTCTCGCTCACACCATGGGCAGAACATTTTGTAGATGCTGGGTATTCAGTTGAAGTACCGCTTCTTCCGGGCCATGGAACCTCGCCAGAGGCAATGAATAAGACTCGTTGGCAACAGTGGTACCTAGAGGCTGAGCGTGCGTACGAGTCATTGGCTTCCGCGCATGAGGGCGTTGCTATTTGCGCGCTCTCCATGGGTGGTGCTTTAGCCCTACGGCTGGGTGCGTTAAAGAAACCGCGCTCTCTGGTGTTGGTCAATCCCCTCGTTCATATCAAGGGAGTGAATCGTTTCCTCATTCCTATCGTCTCAAAGGTGTTGTCGACACGGCCTGCCGTGGGCGGGGATATCAAGAAAGAAGGCGTCGACGAGTACGCCTATGCCAAGACACCACTGAAGGCGGCGAATTCTCTCCTTCACCTGCTCTCAGATGTGCAGGGTCGAATCTCGACGGTAGATGAGCCGCTGATGTTGATCCATTCGAAGGAGGATCATGTCGTCCCGAGTTCAAATGCCGAATGGATTCTTGGCAATGTTGGTTCGAGTGTGAAGGAAGAAGTACTTCTGCATGATAGTTATCATGTAGCGACAATCGATAACGATGCGCCTCAAATTTTCGCGAAGTCAAAAATCTTTATTGAACAGAACTGGTAAACGTCTCCAAGACTCTTCGAATATAGTCAGCAAACTCAGTGCGCAACGGAGCTGTCTGTTGTGCTAGTTCTCGCTGAATACGTGCGTACTCGGCTCTGCCTTCAGAAGTTTCCATCAAAATTGGCTCGTATCCAATGTCGGCCAGGTCGTAAGGGCTAGCGCGCATATCAATCTCGCGAAGTTCGCGAGCATTGTGGAAGTAAGCGAGCACCATGGAGCTAGGGATAATCGGAGCAAGTTTGTATGCCCACTTATATAGATCCATATTTGCGTGGATGCATCCAGGTTGCTCGTTCTTAGGCTGATCTTCACGTATGGGATGAATGGCGTTAAGCGGAATCGCTGGAGCGGTAAAAAATCGAAATGCGTCGTAGTGAGTGCAGCGCACCCCAATCTCTTCCACCAGCGCATTTGTGGCAGCGCTGCCGATGCGCAATGGAAACTTGGAGTGCCGAATTTCTTCATTGCTCAGCTGATAGACCATGGCCCACTCGTGCATGCCGAAGCACCCGAAATGCGCAGCCCGAGATGCGGTGGCATCGAGGAGCCCCAGGACGAATTCGAGTGTGGGGCGACGTTGGGCGATAAAGGCCTCACTTACTCCGACACCTTCGCTCCGCGAGCCATAGCCTCGGCGTTCGAGGTACTCGGGGGCATCGACCAAGGTGATCAGCGCCCCGGGGTGGTAGCGGCGGAGCTCACGCGGGCGGTAGGAGTAGTAGGTCCACATGAAGGACTCCACGGGGTTTTCCATCCGGGCTGGGTCAATCTCAGGCTCTACCTGGGCTCGATGAGCGGCGCGGGCGGCTTCCCATTCGGGGCGCGGGAGGAGGGTGATCGACACCTGCTGAGTCTAGGCCGGCGCTCGCTGGGTGGAGGGATGGGTGCTCGAGGGATGGGTCGGCTCGAGGGATGGGTAGGCTCGGAGTATGCGTATCGCCCGATTCTCCCTCCTTGACGAGCACGCCCAGGGTCGCAGTACCGATCCACGATTCGGCATTGTGGGTACCAACCCGGAAGGGCAGGAGACGCTCCTGGCGATCACCGGGGACCCGCTCTATGCAGGAGTGCAACCGACGGGGGAGACCATTCCACTCGAGCACGTGAAATTGCTCGCGCCAGTTATCCCGAGGAGCAAAGTCGTCTGTGTAGGACGCAACTATTTAGATCACATCAAAGAGATGGCAAATGATGTTCCGAAGGAGCCTCTGCTCTTCTTTAAGCCGAACACTGCAGTGATCGGTCCGCGCGAGGCAATCCTCTGGCCTCGTGGAAGTGAACAGGTGGAGCACGAAGGCGAGCTTGCCATCGTGATCGGGCGTCTATGCAAAGAGGTGCCACGTGAGCGCGCTAAAGAAGTGATCTTTGGGTACACCATTGCAAATGACGTGACTGCCCGCGATTGGCAGAAGAGCGATGGTCAGTGGGCGCGCGCCAAGGGGTTTGATACCTCGTGCCCCGTTGGTCCTTGGATCGAAACAGATCTTGATACGTCAGATCTTGAAATTACGGTCACAGTCGATGGAGCGCTCCGCCAAACGGGTCGCACGTCGCAAATGATTTTTAAGATCGATGAAATCATCGAGTACGTCTCGCGTACCTTCACGCTCCTGCCAGGAGATATCATTCTCACTGGAACGCCCTCGGGTGTTGGCCTACTTCCGCACGGTTCTGAAGTGAGCGTAACGATCGAAGGTCTCGGTACATTAACTAACAAGGTGGTTCGCAATGTCTAGGCCAGTTCGCGTTCGTTTCGCTCCGTCTCCCACTGGAGATTTGCACGTTGGCAATATTCGAACAGCGCTCTATGACTGGGCGTATGCACGTCACACAGGCGGAAAGTTTGTTTTTCGAATTGAAGATACCGACCGCGAAAGAGTTACTGATGAATATATCAACGCGGCGATCGACACTCTGAAGTGGCTTGGTCTCCAATGGGATGAAGGCCCCGAAGTTGGCGGTCCTTCAGCGCCCTACTTGCAATCTCAACGCTTAGATATCTATGCCGAGTGGGCTGCCAAATTCTTGGCTGCTGGCGATGCGTACCATTGCTATTGCAACCCTGAAGAACTTGAAGCCTCGCGCGAGGCCCAGAAGAAAGCCAATGTTGCGCCAGGTTACGACGGAAAGTGCCGCACTATCTCAAGTGATGATCTGGCTCGTTATCAGAGTGAAGGTCGTAAGCCAGTAGTTCGCATGCGTATGCCTGAGGGGTCAACAACCTTCTACGACGCAATTCGTGGCGACGTCACCTTCGATCACAACTTCGTACCAGATTTCGTCCTCGTGCGTGCAGATGGATCGCCGCTCTACACGCTCGCTGTCGCTGTTGATGATGTGCTGATGCAAATTACTCACGTGCTCCGCGGCGAGGATCTACTCTCCTCAACTCCTCGCCAGATTCGCGTCTACCAAGCGATGGGTGTGAATCCAGAGGAGTACCCGATCTTTGCTCACTTACCATTCGTCATGGGTCAGGACAACGCCAAACTTTCAAAGAGAAATGGTGAAGTTTCGATTGCCTGGTATCGCGAGCGCGGATTCCTCCCCGAAGCCATTTGTAATTACCTCGCACTTTTGGGTTGGTCACCCGGGGATGACAAAGAGAATATCTCCATGAAAGAGATGACTCAGCTTTTCACCATTGAACGTGTCGGCAAGAACCCGGCTCGCTTCGATATGAAAAAGCTCGAGGCGATCAACGGCGACAAGATTCGTGCGCTCCCGGTAGCAGAAGTGATTACTCGCGCACTTCCATTCATGGAGAGCAACGGTATTGCGCTCACTGGTGATGGCGCGCATGCGCTCTTTGCGCGGGCCATCCCACTCATTCACGAACGCATCGTCACCCTCGCCGAGATTCCGGATTACGTGCGCTTCCTCTTTACCGAGAAGTTCACCATTGATCCGGAGGCGAAAGAGAAAGCGCTCACGGCTGAGGCACTCCCAATC
>RGER01000122.1 GCA_009917815.1 Actinomycetota bacterium | reverse complement strand
TGTTCGCGAGCGCGTTCCAAGTCGTCAAGAGTGGGAAGCATCTCAATGAGTACCGCAGCCACCGCAAGATCGCGGACTAACTCGCGATCTCGCTCGACGCGTTTGCGGTAATTGGAGTATTCAGCTTGAAGGCGTTGAAGATCCCCGGTGAGGACGGCGAGCGGATCACTCGCCGCCTCCTCGAGAACTTCGCCAACTTCAGCCGCAGACTCTTCTGTTACAGATTCTGCTGCGGTTTCGCTCATTTCTGTTCGTCAACAATCTCGGCATCGACTACATCGTCACCATGGCCGTGAGACTCCTGCGCCTCTCCACCCGCTGCTTGCTCTGCTGCATATAGCGAGGCACCGAGCTCTTGGCTGACGTTTGAGAGTTTCTCAGTGCCGGCCTTGATGGTCTCCATGTTGCTGCCCTTAAGAGCTTCCTTCAGTGAGTTCAGTTCGCCTTCGACTTCTGCCTTCTTCTCAGCGGCTTCGCCTTCAGTGAATTTATCTGCATTATCTTTGAGGAACTTCTCGGTTTGGTAGACGAGTGAATCAGCGAGGTTACGAGTTTCGGCCTCTTCGCGACGCGCTTTATCTTCTTCTGCGTGGGATTCAGCTTCCTTCATCATCCGCTCGATATCGTCCTTGCTCAACGCAGATCCGCCTGTGATGCGCATTGATTGCTCTTTGCCAGTCCCAAGATCCTTGGCAGCTACGTGCACAATGCCGTTAGCGTCGATATCGAAGGTAACTTCGATCTGCGGGATGCCGCGTGGTGCAGGTGGCAAACCAGTGAGTTCAAACATTCCGAGGCGCTTGTTGTATGCAGCCATTTCGCGCTCGCCTTGGAAGACTTGAATCTGCACACTTGGCTGATTGTCATCAGCGGTGGTGAAGACTTCAGAACGCTTGGTAGGAATGGTGGTGTTGCGCTCGATAAGGCGAGTCATGATGCCACCCTTGGTTTCGATACCGAGTGAGAGTGGCGTGACATCGAGAAGGAGAACATCCTTTACTTCGCCCTTGAGCACACCTGCTTGAAGCGAGGCACCTACCGCTACGACCTCATCAGGGTTGACACCCTTGTTCGGCTCGCGGCCACCGGTAAGGCTCCGTACGAGATCTACTACTGCTGGCATACGTGTTGATCCGCCGACCAAGACAACTTGATCAATCTTGCTCAGTGGAATGCCCGAATCTTTGATCACTTGCTCAAAGGGTTTCTTGCAACGCTCAAGCAGGTCAGCAGTGAGTTGTTGGAATTGTGCACGAGTAATCGACTCATCAAGGAAGAGTGGATTCTTCTCGGCATCAACAGTGATGTACGGAAGATTAATGCTCGTTGATTGTGAAGCGGAGAGTTCGATCTTTGCCTTCTCTGCTGCTTCACGCACGCGTTGCATCGCCATCTTGTCTTTGGTGAGATCAATACCGTTGCTTTGACCAAAGTTCTTTACCAAGTGCTCGACGAGTGCTTGATCCCAATCGTCACCACCGAGATGGTTGTCGCCATTAGTGGCCTTTACTTCGACAACTCCATCACCAATTTCAAGAAGTGAAACGTCGAACGTTCCACCGCCGAGGTCGAATACGAGAATGGTTTGTTCTTTATCTGCTTTATCAAGACCGTATGCAAGAGCTGCTGCAGTGGGCTCGTTGATGATGCGAAGTACGTTAAGACCGGCAATCTCGCCAGCTTCTTTTGTTGCTTGACGTTGTGCGTCATTGAAGTAGGCAGGCACCGTGATAACTGCATCGGTCACGGTCTCGCCGAGGTAAGCCTCAGCGTCGCGCTTCAACTTCATCAGCACGCGAGCACTGATCTCTTGCGGGGTGTATGCCTTGCCATCGATCTCAGTGGTCCAGTTGGTACCAATGTGGCGCTTCACCGAACGGATCGTGCGATCAACGTTGGTGACGGCTTGGCGCTTGGCGACTTCGCCGACCAAGACTTCGCCATTCTTTGCAAAGGCGACGATCGAAGGGGTAGTTCGTGCTCCCTCCGCATTTGCGATCACTGTGGGCTCGCCGCCCTCCAGCACGCTGACGCATGAATTGGTGGTTCCGAGGTCAATACCGACCGCTCTAGCCATTCTCTTTACTCTCTTTCACTTCTGCTCTTCCGGCTGGGCTCTCGCCTGCCGAGGGGGTACCAAGCGAGTTCTCCCGCCTGGGTCTACATCGATCTTGCCACTTGCGCCGACTTTCGTCAAAAGATTGAGTCGAGGCGGCTCAAGTTTCAAATGAGAGAACCACCACTTCGCCCGACTTATTCCCTGTTATTCCCTGTTAGTTATTCGCTCTTCGTGCCTGCCCCGACTCGCGACGAGCCTGCGGGTGGGTAACCTCTACTTCCATGAGCGCACTTCTTATCGCCATCTCGCTAGCCGCCACGGTCGCTGGCCTCGGCCTCTTCGCGAAGGCGATCCGCTCGATCCTGGCAATCGTGCACCTTGGCCAAGCCGATCCCACCCGGTCGAATAATCGCGGTGAACGCGTCAAGACATTGGTGCGCGAAGTGCTCGGTCACACCCGGATGCGTAAGTGGAGCATCGGCGGAATTGCCCACTGGTTTGTCTTCGTTGGTTTCGGTTCACTCTTTCTCACGCTCGTCACCGCGTACGGACAACTCTTCTCGCCTGAGTTTGCGCTTCCATTGCTTGGCCACTTCGCACCTTATGAACTCTTCGTGGAATTTATTTCGTGGACCACTGGTCTTGGCATTGTCACTCTGATTGGCATTCGCCAAGCCACACGCATCTTCCGCCCTGGCCGAAAGTCACGCTTCTACGGATCAACTACCTGGCAGGCCTATTACGTAGAAGCCACTATTTTGGCAATCGTCTTCTGCGTTATCGCACTTCGCGGTTTGGAAGGCGCACTTGCTGGTGAAACATCTTGGAATTGGCATTACGCCCTCTCTTGGCCAGCAGTTCTCGCATTCAACGGTTTAAGTGCCAGCACACTCAAATCGTTAATCGTGCTGGTAGCAGCGATCAAGATCGTTATTTCGATGGCTTGGTTCATCACCATCTCAATCAACCTCACCATGGGTGTTGCTTGGCACCGCTTCCTCGCCTTCTTCAACATTTTCTTCAAGCGCAATGCCAACGGTGCGGTAGCTCTCGGACAACTTCCAGTGATGCTCTCCGATGGCAAGCCAATCAACTTTGAAGATCCAGGCGATGACGACATCTTCGGTGTCGGTGCAATTGAGAACATGACGTGGAAGGGAATTCTCGATCTCTCCACCTGTACTGAGTGCGGTCGTTGCCAATCACAATGTCCTGCGTGGAACACCGAGAAGCCACTCTCGCCAAAACTTTTGATTACCTCGCTTCGTGATCATGCATTTGCAAAAGCTCCATATTTACAAGCCCTTTCTGAGGATCAGAAAGCAGCACTCACCGACGAGCAACGCGCGGAGGCAGAGAAGACCCTCATCGGAGACATCATCACCCCAGATGTGCTCTGGTCGTGCACAACCTGTGGTGCGTGCGTGAATCAATGCCCCGTCGATATCGAACATGTCGATCACATTGTGAACATGCGACGTCATCAAGTGCTCGTGGAATCGGATTTCCCATCAGAACTCGGTGGCACTTTCCGCAACTTAGAAAACAAGGGCAACCCGTGGGGTATGAACTCTTCGCAACGAAACGATTGGATCACTGAGCTCGACTTTGAAGTCACGGTTCTCGATGGTCCTATCGCACCTGAAGTGGAGTACCTCTTCTGGGTGGGCTGCGCCGGTGCGTATGAAGATCGCGCGAAGAAGACGACTAAGGCAGTTGCAGAACTGCTCCACCGCGCAGGCGTTACCTTCGGAGTGCTTGGTGAGGGCGAGACGTGTACTGGTGATCCTGCTCGACGTGCCGGTAACGAATTCCTCTACCAAATGCTCGCTGCACAAAATATTGAAATGCTTGGCGAAGTCTTTAAGGATCGCGAAACGAAGAAGGTCGTCGTTACTTGTCCTCACTGCTTCACCACACTTGGTCGCGATTACGAACAACTTGGTATGAAGCTCGAAGTTGTCCACCACACTCAACTGCTCAACAAGTTAGTGCGCGATAAGAAACTCATTCCGGTCGCGCCCGTGGAGCAGCAAATCACCTACCACGATCCGTGTTACCTCGGCCGACACAATCAGGTCTACACACCACCACGGGAATTGCTTGAGGCAAGCGGGGCCACCATTAAAGAAATGCCACGCAACTCGGATCGCTCCTTCTGCTGCGGCGCTGGTGGCGCTCGCATGTGGATGGAGGAGAAGATCGGCGCGAAGATCAATCTCACCCGTGTAGAGGAGGCGCTGACGACCTCGCCATCTGTTGTTGCAGTGGCCTGCCCCTTCTGTCGAGTGATGGTCTCTGATGGGGTGGACGCCAAGAAACAAGAGGGCGCGGCCCCCGAGAGCCTCGAAGTTCTCGATGTAGCCCAGATGCTCCTCAAATCTTTGGGATAACCCCCTACCCCGACCCC
>RGER01000121.1 GCA_009917815.1 Actinomycetota bacterium | reverse complement strand
CAGAAGAGTGGATCGCCGGTTCGCGAAATTTCACTACCAAACTCTGGAACGCCACCCGTTTTGCCATGATGAATGGGGCCACCGTAGATGGGCCGCTGCCGACGGATCTGCAAACCCCTGAGCAGTGGATTCTTACTCGCCTCTCCGAAGTTATCTCACAGAGCGATGCGTATCTCGAGAAGTTTGAATTCGCAAAATCGTGTGATCTGATTTATCACTTCGCTTGGGATGACTTCTGCGACTGGTATCTCGAGATGACTAAGCACTCTCTGGCAACTGCGACTGAAGCTGAGGCTGCCAAGGTGCGCCGAGTTGTCGGTCATGTAATCGATCAATTGCTTCGCCTGCTCCATCCCGTCATCCCGTTCATTACTGAAGAGCTCTGGGTGGGTCTTACGGGCGGTGAATCACTTGTTATCGCCGAATGGCCGGTTCCGGGAAGTGCATATCCAAACTCACTTGCTCCCATCGCGCATTTACAAGAATTCGTAGGTGAGATCAGGCGGTTCCGTAGCGACCAAGGTCTGCAACCTGCAAGGCGCATTCCGGCGAAGATTTCAGGCCTTGGAGAGCTGGCTCACCTGGAAGGCGAGATTCGTTCTCTTACCCGCCTCACTCCACCTGAAGAGGGGTTTGCATCCAGCGCTGATCTTCAGGTGGGCACCACTCGCGTAGATATCGATCTTTCGGGAACCATTGATGTCGCGGCCGAACGCACACGTTTAGAAAAAGACTTAGCCGCGGTAGTGAAAGAGATCGAAGATTCGTCAACTCGCTTAGGCAATAGTGATTTCGTCGATAAAGCCCCGGCGGCTGTCGTTGAGAAAATTCAGAAGCGCCTAGTGGATGCCACATCTGATCGCGATCGCATCCAGGATCAACTTTCCCGGCTCGGGAAGTAGCATGATGCTCGAAAGTTTCGCCGAGGTAGAAGCGGCGCTCAATGCGCGTTGGCCGGAAAACATCATTGAACCCAACCTCGAGCGCATCGCAGATCTCATGGATCACCTCGGGTCCCCGCAGGAGTCTTATCCGGTGATTCATCTTGCTGGCACTAACGGAAAGACTTCAACCGCGCGAATGATTGATTCGTTGTTGATGGCTTTTGGGATGAGAACCGGTCGCTACACAAGTCCGCACCTAGAATCCATCCAAGAACGCATTACATTCGCAGGTGAAAATATTTCGGATGAACGATTCGTCGATACATACAACGATCTTGCGCTCTATCTCGACCTCATCGATTCCCGTCACAAAGATCCACTCTCTTATTTTGAAGTGCTTACGGCCATGGCATACGTGGCGTTCGCCGATGCACCTGTTGACGCGGCCGTCGTCGAATGTGGGCTGGGTGGGGAGTGGGATGCGACGAATGTGGCGAACGCACCAGTGAGTGTTATTACACCCATTGGAATCGATCATGTTGCCTACCTGGGCAATTCCCTCGCCGGCATCGCAGCGACCAAAGCGAAAATCATCAAACCAGGATCAGCGGTAGTCCTTGCCGCGCAGCCGCTTGAAGTGGCTGCTGAACTCATGCGTCGCGCCGCCGAAGTTGAGGCGCTCCCTCTTCGCGCAGGCGTCGAGTTTGGTTTGATGGAGCGCAATATCGCCGTCGGTGGGCAATTTCTGGCGATTGAAGGCTTAGGCGGGCGTTATACAGACATCTTTCTTCCTCTGCACGGCGCCCATCAAGCAGAGAACGCAGCCCTTGCCCTCGCTGCAGTTGAAGCGATGATGGGTAATGGACGTGAACTCCTTGATGTTGAGGCGGTGCGTGATGGTTTTGCCATGGCATCTTCTCCTGGACGACTAGAAATTGTGCGCAGATCTCCTTCGGTCTTACTTGACGTGGCACATAACCCGCACGGCGCAACGGCTCTCGCGTTGGCTCTTGAGTCAGCTTTCACTTTTGATCGGGTTGTAGGTGTCGTCGGGATTTTTGCGGATAAAGATGCTCGTACTTTTCTAGAAATTCTCGAACCCGTTCTTAACGAAATTATCGTCACTCAAAGTAATTCTGCGCGCGCCCTTCCGGAATCGGAACTCTTTGAAATTGCGGTAGATATTTTTGGAAGCGACCGTGTGCATCGTTCGGGTGGAAATCTTGCCGACGCAATCACGCACGGGTTGGAGCTTGCTGAGGAGCCAGGGAGCGCGCTCCTGATAACCGGTTCCGTAGCTACTGTTGGCCAGGCACGCACATTGTTAGGGAGACGTTCATGAGAGCGATGGGATCAAGTGTCTTAATCATGGAGGCTTTCGTCATCGGCTTTGCGATGCTCGTAGCCAAGGATCTCAACTCTCATCAAGGGTTTCCGGCCACGTTGGTCGGTGTAGTTGTCATCGTTGGCTTGATCTTGGCTACAGGGATGTTGCGTAAGCCTGCTGGTCTCATCTTGGGGTCGGTGCTGCAACTTGGGGCCATTTCCCTCGGGTTTGCAGTGACCGCGATGTATTTTCTCGGTGTGATCTTTGCCGGCCTCTGGGCTACTGCGATCCTGGTAGGTAAGCGGGTCGAGGCGCGCGAGGCTGAGCTGCGAGGCGAGACCGTCTAGACTCTCTCCCATGAGTCAGTCAGAGAGTTCCGAACGCACCCTCATTCTCGTCAAGCCCGATGGGGTTGCGCGTGGTTTGGTGGGGGAGATCATCGGTCGCATCGAAGCTAAGGGCTATCGCATTGCAGACGTGAAGATGATGTCCGCTGATCGATCCTTGCTGACCCGTCATTACGCTGAGCATGAAGGTAAGCCCTTCTTTGAGCCCTTGGTCGAATTCATGTCCTCCGGCCCTATCGTGGCGATCATTGCTGAGGGCAACCGTGTCATCGAGGGTTTTCGCTCCTTGGCTGGTGCGACTGACCCCACCGTGGCAGCCCCGGGCACGATTCGCGGCGATTTGGCCCGCGATCAAGGGACAAAAGTCCAGCAGAACCTCGTTCATGGCTCAGATTCACCGGAGAGTGCGGCTCGGGAGATCGCCCTCTTCTTCGGCCCACACTCTGCGTAGAATCGCCTTTTACGCCTGATCAGGGGATGCTCAGGCAAAGCCGATACGATAAGCGCACTCCATCTAGTTTTGTGAAGAGGCTCCAGGATGTCATCTAGTTCCTTTATCGGTCGCGATATGGCCGTTGACCTCGGTACTGCCAACACGCTCGTGTATGTGCGCGGTAGAGGCATTGTCTTGAATGAGCCCAGCGTTGTTGCTATCAATCAGAACACTGGCGGCATTCTCGCAGTCGGCCTCGAGGCAAAACGCATGATCGGTCGCACTCCAGGAAACATCGTTGCGATTCGTCCACTCAAAGATGGCGTCATTGCAGATTTCGATACAACTGAGCGCATGCTTCGGTACTTCATTCAAAAAGTCCATAAGCGTCGCCATCTGGCTAAGCCTCGCTTGGTCGTATGTGTGCCTTCAGGAATCACTGGAGTTGAACAACGTGCCGTGAAAGATGCTGGGTATGCGGCAGGGGCACGCAAGGTGTACATCATTGAAGAACCTATGGCTGCGGCGATTGGTGCCGGACTCCCTATTCACGAACCCACGGGCAACATGGTGGTTGATATCGGTGGCGGCACCACCGAAGTTGCGGTTATCTCTCTCGGTGGAATAGTCACTGCACAGAGCATTCGTGTTGGCGGCGACGAGATGGATCAAGCGATCATCACGTGGGTCAAGAAGGAGTACTCGCTTCTCCTTGGCGAAAGAACAGCTGAAGAGATCAAAATGGCGATCGGCTCAGCATTTCAAACTCCTGGTGAGCCAGATGCAGAAATTCGCGGCCGCGACTTAGTCAGTGGATTGCCAAAAACCATTGTGGTTTCAGCCGAAGAGATCCGTCGTGCGATCGACGAGCCAGTAAATGCCATCATCGACGCCGTTAAATCAACGCTTGATAAATGCCCTCCGGAACTCTCGGGTGACATTATGGATCGCGGAATCGTACTCACGGGCGGGGGAGCAATGCTCCGCGGGCTTGATGAGCGCTTGCGCTACGAAACGGGCATGCCAATTCATATCACCGAGCATCCTCTTGATGCGGTTGTGATGGGCTCCGGAAAGTGTGTTGAAGATTTCGAGGCTCTTCAGCAAGTATTGATTTCCGAGCCGCGCCACTAACTCGTGAATCGCGATCGACGGAGAGCTCGTCTAGTTCTTGGCGTCCTCATCGTTATTTCGCTTCTGGCAATTACATTAGATC
This sequence comes from Actinomycetota bacterium, assembly GCA_009917815.1. Taxonomy (GTDB): domain Bacteria; phylum Actinomycetota; class Actinomycetes; order Nanopelagicales; family Nanopelagicaceae. The sequence continues at coordinate 262 of RGER01000121.1, read as the reverse complement.
TTCGTGGCGGTAATACTTTTTCGGGGCCGCGAAATGTGCTCTCCGGTGTGGTCTCGCCCATACAGCGAGTTGCATCCAACCTCACAAGACCCATTGGACGCTTCTTATCTGACCTTACGAAAATCAACAGCAACCGGGAGAAAATTAATAAGTTAACTGCCGAGAATCGCGCACTACGCGCCAAGCGAGTTGAAGATAAAGCTACGTCTGGAAAGGCTGATCTACTTTCGCAAACACTCAATCTTGCAGCTAGTGGTGGTTA
>RGER01000013.1 GCA_009917815.1 Actinomycetota bacterium | reverse complement strand
CACTCGAGGTATTCCATCCAAGAAAATTCGCAGCGGAACTATTTGTCCATCCCGAAGGTTTCGCGTTCAGTGATCCGGCCACGTCGAAATAGAAGCTCTGTGTGCTTGTCTCGGTTCCGCTACCGTTGTTTATGTGAAAGGTCACCGTAAGTGTGTCAGGTGACCATTGCGCATACAAAGTGGCAGCCCCAGACACGGTAAAAGTGTCAATTTTACTTCCCATCTTTGCCGAAGTATTCCAACCAATAAATGAATAGCCTGTTTGCGTTGGGTTATTCGGCTTATGCGGAGCGCTCAGCGCATTCGAGTTATATGGAACTGACGACTGCGGATTGGTGGTAGACCCGGAAATATTGCCGCCCTGCAAGTTATAGGTGATGTTGTATGAAATGGGCGAGAAGTTTGCGGTGCATATTACATTTCCAGTCGGAGATGAAAGAGTTGCAGGATTGGAAGTTGTCGTCGTTACTGTCGCGCCGCTGCAACTCCAACTAGTAAAGTTGTAACCCAAACTTGGAGTCGCAGTAAGATTTGCGCTTCCTCCACTCAAGAAAGAGCTTGCGCTTGAGCCTGCGGTACCACCGGTTCCGGCATTCACAGTAATTGTGTACGGAGGAAGCGTTACAAAAGTCAGAACAGCTCCGCTGTAGCGGGTGCCATTGACGACTCCAAAGAGCTGAAAGTAATAGGACGTATTACTACTTAGTCCAGTAACGTTCGCGAGATAGCTACCGCTGGCGTTGATGGGAGCAGCGCACGTTCCACTTCCATAAGTAAAGGTGGATCCAGGATTACTTGATGAGAAACAAAATTGGGGATTTGACAAGTTGTTTGCAGACGTACCATTGATGGTTGCCGTGACTTGCGCGATAGAAGTGGCAGCCGTCGTAGTTACTCCCACAATTGAGTAAGTGAAGTTTTTAGAGTAAGTCGTTCCATGAACTTGATCTGTGACTGTGACGGTAATCGAGTAATCGCCTGCGACCGTGGGCGTTCCGCTCAAAACTCCCTCTGAAGAGAGGGTAAGTCCTGCCGCCAAGGTGGACGCTGTACTAAAGGTGTAGGAACCGGATCCACCCCCTCCCACGATAGAGGCAGAGTAAGGCGAGTTCACTGGGCCACTTGGTAAAGAGGTAGTAACGATTCCAAGCGTTGTGAAGGGCAGGATGTCTCCATAGGCTTTGACGCTTCCGCCTGTTACGCCAAGTATTTGGAAGTAGTAAAGAGTATTTGGAGTAAGTGTCACCCCTTGAAGAGCAGTCACGGTTTCGGAGACGGCTACAAGATTTCCACTTTGACTTCTCGCCGTGGTGGAATCAACTCCACTGCCACTTACGGACGTTGCCGAGCAAGTGCTCACACCGGCCTGGCAGTAATTAAAATAGTACTGTGGAGTTGGTGAACCATTAGCACTAAAGGTGCCATTGATGATTGCACTGTTGGGTCCAATTACGGTCGCAGGCGACGTGACAACGATGGGAGCCCCCACAGTAAATTGCTTAATTCCGCCAGTAAAGGAAACAGAAGTACTAGTACAAACTGTAGTTACTGTGTTCGCACAGGTCGCTCTTGCCTGATAGAAGTATGTTCCACCCGCGGTGAGAGAAGTGACGCGTGAAGCTCCAGAGATATCATCCGAGTTGAAGTAGTAATCACCCGAACCTGAAAGCGAAAGATCAATACTTGAAACTGTTCCATTCGTTGCAACGCTATCCGTTGCCACATTAAGAACGGTGGGCGAAGCTGGGATGTGCGTGGCGTCACAGGTTCCGGCCGCATATAAACAATATTCAAATGTTATCGGCGTGACTGTGTTGAGATGTGGGTTTATATATCCGTTTAGCGTCACGGAGGTTCCAGAGAGATTTGTGACGGCATTCGTTATGACTGTGGGCGCCGATAAGACATCGGGAGTGAGAAAACTTAAAGTGACACCAGTGATTGTTCCAGCGGATGATGTGACCTCCGCTCGAAAATAATAAATAGTATTAACGCTTAACCCGGTGAGATTTGCAGTTAGAGCGTTTGGTCCACTTCCTGTGATCGCTTGACTCGTAGTTAATGTTGCGCCATTTATCAAATTAGGGTCGGTGGAATAGCGAAATTGAGCGGTGACTCCACTGAGTCCATACCCTGTACCATACCCATTTAAAGTTGCTGACGCGGAGGTGCCTGAGGCGCTTAACGCGGTAGCGGGTTGTGTTTGGGCGGTGGGCGATAAATTAATCGTCTGATCGTTTGTGACCGTGGATGAACAGTTTCCACCACTTGAAACCGTGGATACTGAAACTGTCGAAGCCGAAGATAAGGTACCCGTGATTCCCAAAGTTTGAGAACCAATCTTGGCAGTGACGACGTTTTGATATGAGGCGGCCGAAGCCGAGCAAGGTAAAGCTACCAAATATGAAACTACCGTATTGGTCCCGCTGATCACACTAAAAGGGCCAATAAAGTGGAGTGGCGGCGGAGAAGGATCCGAAGCTATTGTGGTGGGATCTGGAATTACCGTGTTCGTACTTACACTATTGGTTAATTTGGTTGATCCACTTTGATAAGTAACCCCAGCGGCAATCTTATCTATCAACTCATCAACGTTAACTAAGGTATTCGCAGTGGTCGATTCAGTAATTGTATAACGGACATATGAGAGTGAAGCGGTTTGAGTTTCAGCAACGGCTCTTACCTTAATGGTGAATGCTGCTGTGGAAACGGTAGATAAGTTTATTGCACTTGAGAAAGAAAGGGCGTTGATATCTGAATGTTTGTACTGAGTGCCTGATGCAATCATTGCAATTGGCGAAGGAGTTAGTGAACTTGGACCAGGTCCGATAATGCGGAAGACATAGCTGCTTGTCCAACTATTTGTTTGTGAATTATTGGAGTAACAGTAGGCCGCAGCGTTGCTTAGCGATAAAGTATTAGTGACAGTAAAAGAACTGTTTCCAATAGTGCTTCCACTCGTACAGTTAAAAGTTATTGAAACACTTTCAAGCCTCAATGATTGTGTTGGCCAAGAGGAAACTGCCGCTGGTGAAATCCAAAAGAGCGAGAAATCCGGCGACTTTCCTCCTCCAACTTTTCCAACGCCTGCACTCGTTACGGCAACCGTCAAGGTACCTCCGAGTGTAGCTGCAGTAGGAGAGAGCGTGCCCGTGACTGTATTGATTTTGTTCGCACTTGCTTTGATGGTTTCCTGCACCTGAAGGAAAGTAAATGAGCAGGTTAAGAGCGTTGTCGCTCCATTGAGATCTGGTCGTCGATCAAAAATTGTTACCAGGTGTGATTGCGCACTGAGAGTGGCACCGGTTGCCTTCAGAAGAAAATACGCTGTTTTGGTATCGCTGCTAGCAATACTCACGAGGCTTTGCGCGGCATCAAGAGGATTTGCGAGAGTAACTTTACCACCGGTGAAATTTGATAGTTGCACCCAGACTGTCTTTGATCCACTTCCAGAATAATTCACGCGGTAACCAACGTATGAAGCGTCAACCTTCGTTGAACTTCCTGAATCAATATAAAGAACCTGACCATGAGCAGGCGAAACTCTTAAACTGTTTGCGCTGGGATTGGTGTTGCAATTGGAAGGAGCTGTGACCGCTTGTGCAACGTTGGGCGCAATCACCTGCACGGCATAAAGAGGAATCAATGCCAAAATCAGGAGGATGATGCGTAATTTCCAAGCGCTTTGATCTTGCTTTACTCGAATCAAGATGGGAACCCTTCGGAGCGCGCTCTAATTAGTCCCCCAAGTATAGGGCATTCGTCCTAAAAGCATAGGACGACGCTTGTCACTCCGTCTATTCTCCCGCTCGCCGGAAACTTGGTTCCTCGCTGATTTGCGCCACTGGAATTTGACACATTTCTGTTAATGAAGTGGTGACAGGAGCGGCCATATATATCAAAGAAAATTTGCGGGCTTAAAATTGAGGTGAAGGAATATGAGTGGGCCCTGTCGGGCTCGAACCGACGACCCACGGATTAAAAGTCCGTTGCTCTACCGACTGAGCTAAAGGCCCCAAGGCCATTAGTCTAACTGATCAGCACGGCACCTCAGGACCTCAAGAATCTGGGCCGGCCTGCTCAACACCGGGCGGATGAGCGTTGCTCAAGGTGCGTATTGTTGGCTCGAAGAGAATCACGATAATGGCCACCGTAATGACGCTGGCGCCAATCAAACTTGTCTGCGCGATACCAAGTCCTGCAATAGCGGGCCCTGCAATAGCAAGGCCGATGGGCTGAAAAATCAATGAGAAGGTCATGTCGTAGGAACTCACGCGAGATAGTGATTCTCGCGGAATGTGCAATTGCAGAGCGGTCATCCAGTGGATGTACCAACTCTCAATAGTGATCCCCCAGAGAAGTGCTGCGCCTGCGATCACTATCAAAGGAGTTGATGGACGAAGGACGAGAACATAGAAGGCAGCTGTAAAAGAAAGCAGTGTGCAGACGTAGAGCGGGTGCTTTGGCTTGTATCGCGTGTTAATTGTCGAACCGAGTACAAAACCGATCGATTCCACCGTAGCCACAAACGCCCACGCCTTTGCGCCTCCAAAATGTTCCTTCATGAGAACAGGTCCGAGCACACCCTCTGCGCCACGCATCACCATCATGACAACAGAGAATCCAGCGACGGCCACTACTACCCAGCGGAAGGAGAGAAATACTTTCCACCCAGACTTCAATTCATGAAACATGCCTCCGCCGGAGGGTTCCGCCACTTGATGCCGATGGCGCAACTTCCACACGAGTGCTGCCGCGATTAAGAAGGAGAGTGCGTCGCCAGCGATACCAGCTGCTCCACCGAATGCGCTCACGAGCAATCCAGCAACCGCGGCTCCACTGATGTATCCAATATTGCTAGCGATGGAAACGAAGCCATTCATCTGTTGAAGGTGTTTCTCTTCAACTACTAGCGGCACAAGCCCTGGGAATGCTGGTGACCAAAATGCATTGAGTAATCCTGCGAGAATGCAGAGTGCCATGAGCAACGGCATTCCAGTTTGCTCGCTCCAGAAGAGATAGGCCGTGACGAGTAAATCTAATCCGAGAATGAAATCAGTGGTGGCGATGATGGTGGGGCGGCGATGGCGATCTGCCCATATTCCACCCAGCGGCAGGAAGAGGACCATCGAAATTGCCTGCACACTCAATAGAATTCCAAGCTTTGAAGCGGACCCATCTTTGGATTCCAAGACCGCAAATGCGAGCGCAACCGGGGCCATGCCGTTGCCCAAATTAGAGATGAGGCGCGCGAGCAGTAACCGTCGCACGCCCGGCATCGCAAGAATCTCTTGGGTTTGGCTCACTGGAGGAGTCTAGTGAGGTTAGGTATACCTTCCATGCGCATCATGAAGTGAACCGATATCTTCTGACTATGCCTACGCCTGGAATTAGTGAAGGAAATATGCAACATCGCGCCCACCGAGCCGGTTGGCTTCGTGCCGCTGTATTAGGCGCCAACGATGGCTTGGTATCCACCTCAAGCCTCATGATCGGCGTAGCAGCGGCAAAGGGTGGCTTCTCCGCAATTCTCACCGCGGGTGTCGCTGGTATTGCGGCGGGCGCAATGGCTATGGCAGCTGGCGAGTACGTTTCTGTGAGTTCGCAAACAGATATTGAAGAGGCCGACGCTGCTATCGAGCGCAATCAACTGCAGAGCGATCCACAAGGTGAGTTAGAAGAACTTGCAGAGATCTACGAAGGACGTGGACTCCCGAAGGAACTTGCTATGCAAGTTGCTGTACATATGCACGAGAAGGATGCACTCGAAGCACATCTTCGTGATGAGCTCGGTCAATTTGAGCACACCAAGGCAAGGCCTGCGCAGGCCGCCATGGCATCGGCAGCAATGTTCACACTTGGTGGAATCATTCCTCTGCTGGGCATCTTCCCTAAAGATTCCAGTACGCGTGTGATCACAATTATTGCAATCACCATGCTGGGTCTTGCGGTTGCAGGAGCTGCTGGTGCACGTGCTGCGGGTACGAGTTACTTCAAGCCCACGATGCGAGTAATGCTCGGTGGCACGTTAGCGATGGCTGTGACCGCTGGAATTGGTCACTTGGCACATGTCGCCGGGATTTAAGGCCCTACTACTCGCTTGGGATTTGATTAAACATCCAACGTACGCCGTATTTATCTAAGCAGACACCCCAGTAGCCCCATGGCTCTTCGTGTGGGTCTGCCTTTTCGGTGGCGTCTTGCGAAAGGTGCGCGTAGATGCGATCGATCTCTTCTCGTGACTCAATATTTAAGTTAAGGGTGGTGTTATTCCCTACTTTTACTTCGTGGCCCATTGATTCCAACATGTCCGTGGCATAGAGCTTATGTCCATCGAGAATTTCTAGCGTCGCATGCATCACACCATGGCGTTCACTCTCGGGAAGATTGCCCGCCATCGGAGTATCTGAAAAACGCATGATGGTCATGGGTGCTTCTGGATTAAAGATTGAGCGATACCAGTTAAAGGCTTCTTCACTCTTCAAGGGAAAATTGAGATAAGTACCTACGAACGCCACGGATTTTCCTTCCACCCAGATGCAAGAGAAGAAAAATCTAGACTGAGCTTTAGGCCGAAGCAACTTTGGGCTTGGCACTTGCCTTTGAGGTGGGTTTCACAATCGGCTTAGCAGTGGACTTCGGTGAAACTTTGGGTGCGACTTTCGGTGCAACTTTGGGTGCAAGAGAAGGTGCAACCTTGGGAGTGACTTTCGTAGTAGCACTTTGTTTCAAGTTAGCGCTACCGCTTGCTGTAGGAGTGGGCGCTGCCTTATTAACTAAGCCGCCACCTGTTGCGGTGCCCTCATGACCTTCTGGATGAGCGCCCTTCTTTCGACCACCTTCTTTATGGCTCTTTCCGTCGGTGCTCCCCGCAGCATGTTCAGCACCTTCATTGCCTTCATTCTCATTGTCATCGTCACCACCACCCCCGGGGCCGCCTCCCTGGATCGACGGCTTTACCGGGGTGGTGGGTGACGCTGCAACTGACATACCGGCGCCAACGCTCAAGAGGAGGAGTGAACTTGAGAGTGCGACAGCGAGGGTCCTGCTCGCGAGACGGTATGACATATCTACCCCTATTCCCTACTACCGAGACCCCGCTCGGCTCTTCTCAAAGTAGAGGGTGACTCTGTGTGAGCCAGGGCCAATTCCGGAGATCTTTCTATGAATGCCCTGTGAACGAATGCCCTGTGAACGGAGCGCCCAGTGGAGGCTGGGATGAGTCGATCCTCCTAGGACATGGTGAGGCCACCGTCGACCGGCAGCACCACCCCAGAGATGTACGAGGAGGCGCCACTGGCCAGGAAGAGCATCGCGTTATCGAGCTCTGCCTGCTCACCGATTCGGCCCATAGGGGCATATTGCGCGACCTGCTCCACCATGTGATCACCCATTTGATCTGTCATCTCAGAGGCGAAATATCCGGGTGCGAGGGCATTTACTCGGATACCTTTGCGTCCAGCCCATTGCAGCGAGAGATCGCGAGTGAGTCCGATAACTGCGGCTTTACTTGATACGTACGCAGCTTGCGGAAGGAGTAGTGGGCGATACCCCAAGATGCTCGACACATTCACGATCGATGATCCTGGAAGTGCGACTCGTGCAAACGATTGCGCCATCCAATAGGAACCCTTGAGATTAATATCAATCACTTCAGAGAATTCTGCTGGACTCTCCTTCAACGCAGGTCGTGCAGTTCCAACACCCGCATTGTTCACCAAGATATCTACCTTGCCGAACTCTGCCATCGCACCATCGATTAATGCTTGGCACTCTTCAGGTTTTGATACGTCAGTGGCAATAGCGATCACTCGTCGACCCATGCCAGCAATGGCCGCGCGGGTCTCTTCTAAACGATCCACCCGCCGAGCACCGAGCACCAAGTCAGCGCCCGCTTCAGCAAGCGCCTTCGCGAACCCAGCGCCAAGACCGGAGGAGGCTCCAGTTACTACTGCAACTTTGCCGTCAACTCTAAAACGTGACTCAATCGAAGCCATCTCGCCCTCACATCCTTCAGGCGATACCGTTTCGCCATGATGGAAGCGAATCTACCTGGTCTCGATCTTGATCGACTAGGTGACTATCTGCGCCGGGCGGAGCCCACACTCGCTGCGGATTCTTTCACCGCCGAATTAGCCCGCGGTGGGCGGTCGAACCTCACCTACTTCGTCACTGCCGCGAATGGCCAGGAATTTGTCTTACGCCGTCCGCCACTTGGCCACGTGCAAGCAACTGCCCACGATATGGCCCGGGAATATCGCGTGATGTCGGCACTTACCAACACCGAAGTTGCCGTGCCGCACACTTTTCATCTTTGCACCGATGCAGATGTTCTAGGCGCACCATTCTATTTAATGGAACGAGTTGCCGGCCAGGTAATTCAAAGTGAGAAACAAACTGCAGCGCTGGGAATTGACCGCGCAAAGGCTATTAGCCATCACGTGATAGACACTCTTGTTGCCCTCCATGCTTGTGAACCCGATCAGATAGGTCTCGGAGATTTTGGACGCACCGAAGGATTCCTAGAACGCCAAGTTTCGCGATGGAGTAAACAACTTGAAGGTTCGCGCTCTCGAGATATTGCTGGAATAGATGATTTGCTCCACAAACTTGCCAACAGCATTCCCGCCACCAAAAGAAACTCCATCGTGCACGGAGATTTTCGACTCGACAATTGCATTATCGGTGCCAACAATGAAGTAGCCGCTGTGGTCGATTGGGAGATGGCCACACTGGGGGATTCATTTACTGACTTAGGTCTCTTCGTCGTCTACTGGGATGGTCTCTCACAAATAGTGGGTAACCCGGTGGCCAATGGCATCAAGCCTGAATACGGCTTTCCATCGGCATCCGATCTTCTCCAAAGATATGCACTCAAGAGTGGAAGCGAGTTAAGTCATATCGAGTGGTACATCGCCTTCGGATACTTCAAACTGGCTGTCATCCTCGAAGGAATTTACTTACGTTTCTCGCAAGGACAGACGGTCGGACCTGGATTTGCGGAGATTGGTCCGTTAGTTGAGCCGCTAGTTTCTTGCGGACACCGCGCACTGCGAGGAGAGTAAGAGTATGGAATTCTCAATTGATGCCACCACCAAAGAGTTAATCGGCAAGCTCAACACCTTTATGGCGGAGTGCGTTTATCCCGCCGAAGCCGAACTCGATGCGCATGCACCCGGCAATTTCAACCGGCCACCATCCATGGAAGCCCTCAAAGCCGAAGCGCGTAAGCGGGGCCTTTGGAATCTCTTTCTTCCACATGACGCGCGTGGCGCCGGGTTAACGAACGTGCAGTATGCGCAATTGGCCGAGATCACCGGTCGCAGCCCCATGTTGGCTCCAGAAGCGCTCAACTGTTCCGCACCCGACACGGGCAACATGGAAGTGCTCGCGCAATTTGGTAACAAGGAGCAACAAGACCGTTGGCTCACGCCACTCCTGGCCGGAGAGATCCGTTCCGCTTTCGTCATGACCGAACCTGATGTTGCATCTTCTGATGCCAACAACATCGAAATGACCATGAAGCGTGAAGGCGATGAATATGTAATCAACGGTCGCAAATGGTGGTCTACCGGTGCCATGAGCCCGCTCTGCGAAATCCTCATAGTCATGGGAAAGACCGACCCCAATAGTGAGAAACATAAACAACAGAGCATGATCCTGGTCCCCATGAAGACACCTGGAGTGAAGATTGAACGCGCGCTTACTGTTTATGGATACGACGATGGTGCTCACGGCGGCCATGCTGAGATGAGTTTTAACAACGTCCGTGTACCTGTATCGAATCTGATCAGCACTGAAGGTAGCGGCTTCGCTATTGCACAAGCGCGCCTTGGTCCTGGCCGTATCCACCATTGCATGCGTGCTATCGGTATGGCAGAACGTGCACTTGAGTTGATGTGTCAGCGCGCACTTGCGCGCACCGCTTTCGGGAAACCACTTTCAGATCAAGGAGTGATCCACGATTGGATCGGTCGCTCACGCGTCGAGATCGAATCTGTCCGCCTTCTCACGCTCAAAGCCGCATGGCTGATGGATACCGTCGGAAATCGGGAAGCACACACGGAGATACAAGCGATCAAAGTTGCTGCCCCCGAGATGGCACTGCGCGTGATTGATCGAGCGATTCAAGCGCACGGCGGCGCGGGCGTGAGCCAAGTGACACCACTTGCTCATCTCTGGGCTGGTGCACGCACACTGAGAATCGCTGATGGTCCCGATGAAGTACACATCTCCTCGTTAGCTCGTCGAGAGATGCGCAAGTACAAGTAATTAAGCGCTGGCGCGGGTAATTCGATCGCGTACGGCCGCCGCAATACCTTCTCCTGAGGGTGGAATGACTGCAATGCAGGTATATCCGCGGTGATCGGCTTCGCGCATCGCCGCATAAAGCTCGTGTGCATATTCCGCGGCATTATCTGGCGACGCAAGGCGCACCATTCCGATCGGAGTATCAACATCCGCGAGCGCAATGATCGCTTCGCACTTCTCATTTGCTTCCATGCATACGTGGGCGCGTGGTGAGTAATGCTGCGCCAACGTTCCTGGCGCACGTACTGCTGGATCTACCGCAACCACATCAAGGCCACTCACAATTGCGATCTGCTCTGCAGTAATAGCACCCAAGCGCAAGATACTTGGCGCACTTCCCAAACACGAGACGATGGTGGACTCCACTCCGATCTCGCATTCGCCACCATCAAGAATCAAATCTTCTGCTGGATCGAGATACTCACCCAACTCCTCAAATACCGCGTCTGCGGAAGTAGGTGAGAGAGAACCAAATCGATTAGCACTTGGTGCAGCAACTCCTAATCCCGTTTCGCGAAGGAGCGCGAGAGTAAGCGCATGATCAGGAGAGCGCACACCGACACTCTCCTGCCCGCCAGTAATCCAATCCCCCACATGCGCCGCTCGCGGCAAGATAAGAGTGAGTGGTCCTGGCCAAAACGTTTCTGCGAGAGCTCGTGCCCACGTAGGAATATTGATCGCCCACTCAGTTATCTGCTCTGCCTCTGCAATGTGCACGATTACGGGGTGGTTACTGGGGCGTCCCTTCACTGCATAGATACTGAGCACCGCTGCTTCGTTCCGTGCATTCGCCGCTAGCCCGTAAACCGTCTCGGTGGGGATCGCGACTAAGGCTCCACCTTGAAGTGCGCGCGCCGCTCGCTCGAGGGAGGTGGTGATCATCTCGCTATTCTCTCGCAGAGTTCTCCTATGAAATACGCATTCCAGCCTTTGAAACGATTGAGAAGGTATCCTCATGACTAAAGGAGTTCACATGACCACCCCAGCCAGCCGTACTCGTCGCACCATTGCCGCTCTAGCCGCGCTCGGAGTCGGATTCACGCTCTGGAGCGCGCTCCCAGCCGCCGCGGTAGATACCGCCACTCGCGGCATTACCGTGCAAGGAACCGGAACGGTCAAAATGGTGCCCGATGCCGTCCGGATCTCCGTCACCACAAACGTCTTTACCACCAGTAGTAAGGAAGCGCTGGCGCAATCGTCGGGAGTAGCCGCGGCTATCCGTCAGGTACTCACCGCTAATGCCATCGCTACTAAAGACATCACTACAGCGCGCATCAATCTGAACCCGGAGTACATCTACTCCCAAGATAAGGCACCCACCATCAGCGGCTACCGCGCTACTCAAAACTTCTCCATCGTGGTTCGCAAAACTGCACTAGCTGGCACCATCCTCGATCAAATTGTGGATGCTGCCGGAAATAACGCCACCATCGACGGTGCCACTCCGTTTCTTCTTGATACCGAGAAGGCCATGGCAAGTGCACGCGCGCTCGCCGTAAAAGCTGCTAAAGCCAAAGCCACCACTTACGCAAAACTTCTCGGCGTCAAATTGGGAACGGTGCAATACCTCAACGAGAACACTGCCTCCTATAACCCAATGCCTATTGTCTACGCCGCTAAAGCAGCAGCAGATGCAGCGCCCACACAAATAGATGTCGGCCAGCAAGACGTTTCCATCTCCGTTGAAGTTCGGTGGAATCTGAAGTGACCTTTGATGCTCTAGAACGCGCTCTCGTAGAACTCGCCGCAACAGGCGAACTCACTCGCGAGCAGATAGAGCGGATCCGCGAGCGCTATTTGGTGGAGCTTGCGCGGCCAGAAGACTCAATACCACCAGCACATGTAGCGCAAGAAGAACGTAATCGACGTTCACTTCTCGGTGAAATCGGTGGTTATGTCGGCGGTGCGTTCACGCTTGTAGCCACGCTCATTATTCTGGGAAGTACGTGGTCACAACTCTCTCATATTGGGCGCATCATCACTTTGCTGGCGCTCACCTTAATCTTCGCCGCGGTGGCACTTCTCTTGCACCGCGGCGAAAAAACTCCGGTACGCGCTCGCTTGGTTGCGACACTTTTGTCATTCGCCGGCATTTCCGGCGCCGCAACTGCTGGGGTGGCAACACCATGGCAGAAGGCGCTCGTGGCGGGCATTGTAGGAAGCATCATTGTCACGATCGCCTACTTCGGTAACCGTACGTCGGTCGGACACATTTCGCTTTTCGTCTTCAAAATTTTTGCCACCATGGCATTTCTCGATGCCATCAAAATTTACGGGGGCGCGATCGCGGCGCTCGTACTCGCGGCTATCGCCGTCGCCTGGTTCTTCTACTCACAACGTGGCATCCTCCATGAAGAGATGCTTGGCTTCACGATTGCAAGCGGCACCGCTTTCGTCAGCGCCGAGATCGCGTTCATCGGCAGCTCGCATATCGTCGGCTACCTCCTCTTCCTCGCCACCGCAGTGGCGGGCTATCTCCTCTACTCACGAAACCGCCGTTGGCCCTTCTTGGTTGCCGCCGTTGCCGCCTCCACTTTCGGCGTCGGTCAATTGATCACTACCACTTTGGGCGGAGCCTTGGGCGTCTCCATCGGTCTCTTAGGGGCCGGACTCGTCCTGCTCGGTGCCAGCACCATCATCTTGCGCACCCGCCGCACCACCCCATCCTGAGCGATGACGCTCACGCCTAGCGCCACGCGCGTTTGGTCGCCTCTCCTCCCAGCCCGTATGCTGTGACGGCTCCAAGCGGTACCGGCCCTCACGGGCTACGTCCCCATCGTCTAGGGGCCTAGGACATCGCCCTTTCACGGCGGTAACACGGGTTCGAATCCCGTTGGGGGCACGCAGAAGGGTGGGAGACCACCTGGTGTTACGAGTACAGAGCAGTACCTCACTGGTTCGCCAGTAAGGCCCGGTAGCGCAGTTGGTTAGCGCGTCGCCCTGTCACGGCGAAGGTCGCGGGTTCAAGTCCCGTCCGGGTCGCAAAGAATGCGTAGCCCTGCCAACTAAGATCCATCCATGCTCGAAAAAGCCTCCGCGATTTCGATTCGCGCCCTCACTAAGACCTTCGGAAAAGTGCGGGCCGTTGACCAGATTGATTTAGATATTGCCGCCGGAGAATTCTTCGCCATGCTGGGCCCGTCAGGTTCTGGAAAAACCACCATGCTGCGCCTCATTGCTGGATTTGAGATTCCTGATCACGGTGTGATCACTATTGGCGGAAGAGATGTTTCCAATACGGCGCCGTTTGAGCGAAATGTAAATACTGTTTTTCAGGATTACGCCCTCTTCCCACACATGACCGTTCTTCAAAATGTTCAATACGGATTAATGGTGAAGGGAATAGCAAAAAAAGAGCGAAGTGAACGCAGTGAAAAGGCTTTAAGTCGCGTACGGCTGGAGGGGTACGAGTCACGTAAACCTTCACAATTATCTGGCGGCCAACGTCAAAGAGTGGCGTTAGCAAGAGCGATTATTAATGAGCCTGAGGTCTTACTCTTAGATGAACCACTCGGAGCTCTAGATTTGAAACTCCGTCACGAAATGCAAGTTGAGTTAAAGGAACTGCAACGAACCTTAGGAATCACTTTTATTTTCGTCACACATGATCAAGAAGAAGCGCTCAGTATGGCCGATAGAATTGCACTCTTCAATCACGGAAAGATTGAACAAATTGGATCCGCTGCAGAAGTTTATGAATTTCCTTCAAGTGAATTTGTAGCAAGTTTTGTGGGTACCTCAAACCTGCTCACCTCCAGCGAAAGCGAGCAACTGCTCGGAAAACAAGGAATCTTTAGTATCCGCCCTGAGAAAATACATCTCACCAAGTCAGGCGACCGCACCTTTACGGCACAGGTAATCTCCTCGCTCTACTTGGGTTCCACCACACGAATTGGAGTCGAACTACCCGGAGGTACGCGCCTCTTTCTCCTTCAACCCAATGACGGTTCTTCCCAATCCCTCGTATCCATAGGAGAATTCATCCAGATCTTTTGGGATTCCAGCCATGAATTCCATATCCAGAGATAACTAACTCCCCTGAAGAAGCCAGACCCACGTAGAAACCCACGTAGAAACCCACATAGAAAAGGAGAGTCGAGTTGAAAAGAACTCAATTGACTCAATTCAGTACGCTGGCAGCCGTACTTCTGCTGATCGCGGGTTGCACTTCGAGCTCGAGTTCGACAGATACCAAGGCCGCCTCTGATGCGCCCGCACTTCCAAATATCGCAGCCGCAACTTCCCTTGGAGATGGCGAAGGCGCCCTCAATATTGTTGTCTGGGCTGGATATGCCGAAAATGGTAGTACCGATAAGAACGTCGACTGGGTAACGCCGTTTGAAAAAGCCTCTGGTTGTAAGGTGAATGTGAAAGTCGGTAACACCTCCGATGAAATGGTCACCTTGATGAAGACCGGTCAATATGACGGTGTATCTGCTTCAGGAGACGCCACACTCCGTCTTATCTACGGTGGCGATGTTGCACCCGTAAATACTGACCTCGTTCCTAACTATGCAACGGTCTCTGATTTCCTCAAGAACCAACAGTGGAACTCTGCTGGCGGCAAGATGTACGGAATTCCACATGGTTGGGGTGCGAACGTACTTGCATACACAGACGGCACAGTGGCGGCTCCCACGTCGTGGGGCGCAGTCTTTGATACAAATTCTCCCTATAAGGGCAAGGTCACTGCGTATGACTCCCCGATTTATATTGCAGATGCCGCTCTCTACTTGATGAAGACAAAGCCAGAGCTCAAAATTACAAATCCCTATGCACTCGATGATGCTCAATTCCAAGCAGCGGTCGACCTGCTTAAGGCGCAAAAGCCCATCATTGGTGAGTACTGGTCGGATTACACCAAGGCAGTTCAATCCTTTGAATCGGGCAACACCGTCATTGGCACTTCGTGGCAAGTGATTGTGAACCTCGTCAATGGTGGCAAAAAAGCAAAAGTAAACTCGATTGTGCCGAGCGAAGGATCAACGGGTTGGTCTGACACCTGGATGATCTCTTCCAAAGCTCAGCACCCCAATTGCATGTACAAGTGGATGGATCACATCATTTCGCCATCTGCTAATGCGCAAGTTGCTGAGTGGTTCGGGGAAGCGCCTTCACAGACTGCTTCCTGTGGAATGACTGCAGATAAGAATTTCTGCGCGACTTACCACGCCACCGATGCTGCCTATGCTTCGCAAATTCATTACTGGACAACGCCTACTAAGGCGTGTCTCGATGGTCGTGGAAGCATTTGTAAGGATTACGCAGCCTGGACACAGGCGTGGACTGAGATAAAGGGTTAATTCGACATGGGTGAGGTAGCCGCACTGGCTACCTCACCCTGTTGAATGAAGAATGAATTCACAATTGACTTCACAATTCACCTCTCCAAGAGAACTTCGCGTTTCGAGCTGGCTCCATCGCCACGAGAAGAGTCGCTTAGCCGTTCTCCTTTCCGCGCCGCTCTTCTGGTTGGTCGTGGCCTATCTTGGATCGCTCTTTTCGATGTTTATTTCAGCGTTCTGGTCGGTGGATTCTTTTACCGGGTCTTTAGTAAAAACTTTCACGTGGGATAACTTTCACACGTTGATAACAGCAGATGTGTATCGCCGTATTGCGTTGCGATCCATCAGCGTTGCATTTTTAGTAACTCTCATCGACGCCCTTCTAGCTCTGCCTATCGCGCTCTACATGGCAAAAGTTCTCTCGCCCCGTAAACGCCAAGTGCTCGTCGTTTTACTGCTACTCCCGCTCTGGGCTTCATACCTTGTGAAGGCTTATGCCTGGCGCACGCTCCTCGCGCACGGTGGCGTTTTAGATTGGCTCCTTCATCCCTTCGGTCTTGGCACACCGGGATACGGTCTGGCTGCCACCACAATCGTGCTCTGCTATCTCTGGCTCCCCTACATGATTCTCCCCATCTATGCGGGGCTAGAGCGGCTTCCTAACTCTCTTCTTGAAGCCTCCAGTGATCTAGGAGCAGGTGGCGGGCGAACATTTAAGTCAATTGTCTTACCGCTGCTATACCCCTCATTAATAGCGGGTTCGATTTTTACTTTCTCACTCTCACTCGGCGATTACATCACCGTCAAAATTGTGGGTGGCAAGACTCAACTATTCGCAAACGTCATTTATGACAATGTGGGCACCGCTGGAAATCTCCCGTTTGCCGCGGCGGCTGCCATGGTTCCCGTCATTACGGTTCTGGGATATCTCTATATGGTCCGTCGCACTGGCGCATTGGAGAATCTCTGATGTACTTCAGCAATCGCAGCAAATTTCTTCTCAAAATTATCAGTACCGTGGTTTTTGCTTTTCTTTATATACCCTTACTCGTCATCCTGGTGAATTCATTTAACACTTCGAAGACTTTTGCTTGGCCGCCTGCCGGATTCACCACTTCGTGGTGGGGAAAGGCGATAGAAAATGATGGAGTGCGTGCCGCGCTGCTTACCAGCGTGAAAGCCGGGCTCGGCGCGATGTCTATCTCGCTTCTTCTTGGAAGCATGGTTGCCTTTGCGGTTGCGCGTTATCAATTCTTTGGCCGCGAGGCTATCTCGCTACTCGTCGTGCTTCCTATTGCACTTCCTGGAATCATCACCGGTATTGCATTGAACTCTGCGTTTCGTACCACACTTGAACCACTGGGAATCCCATTTGGTCTGCTTACGGTGATCATTGGCCATGCAACTTTCTGCATTGTGGTGGTCTATAACAATGTCTTGGCTCGATTGAAGCGAGTAGGAAAGAATCTCGAGGAGGCATCAGCTGACCTCGGTGCAGGAAATTGGCAAACCTTTAGATACGTCACCTTTCCAAGTATTCGTTCAGCGCTCGCCGCCGGCGCCCTACTCGCTTTCGCACTCTCCTTTGATGAAATTGTGGTGACGACGTTTACTTCAGGGGCTGGGATTCAAACTCTCCCTCAGTGGATTTTCGACAATCTCTTTCGCCCCAATCAAGCACCCATCATTAACGTGGTCGCAGCGATGCTCATCGCCCTCTTCGCGCTTCCCGTATGGCTCAGTCAGCGCCTCTCTGAGGGAGCAGGATCGGGGAGAATCTGAGACGCGCACCCGATTTCAGCGCAGTGGGGAGTTACCGTAGACTCCCTGCGAAGGCCAGGTAGCTCAGTTGGTACGAGCGCGCGACTGAAAATCGTGAGGTCGACGGTTCGATCCCGTCCCTGGCCACCAGCATGATGAATTCCCAGCATGATCAATTAAGAATCAAGAGATAATTTGCTCTGCTCCTGGTAAATCGCGCTCGCCTCGTGTCGATTATTCACATTGAGATTCCGAAAAATCTTGACCGTCTCTTGCCTGATGAGTGATTCCGAGAATCCTAGGCGGCTAGCCATCACAGCGTTGGTCAGGCCTTGCGCCATCATTTCCAAGATATTTTTTTGACGATCTGTGAGTTCACTCTTCGGACCCAAGGTGCGCCTGAGCGCTATCTTGCGGCGGGTGTCATCCATGGCAAAGACGATGCATGTGGCTACTGATCGAAGGAAAGGTAAGAAACTCTCGTCGGAGGGAATTTTTCCTATAAAGACGATGCCCATAACTCCAATAGAAACTCCACCCTTAATAATGGGGACATCTACAATTACACGTCCCACCCATTGTTCGTGAAATTTCACCAAAGATTTATAGACCGCAACTAACCGCTCCTCATCTGCGATGACAATCGATGCGCTACGAGCTGCATCGGCCATCGGTACTCGATCGGTGATGTGAACTTCTTTCCACTGTGAAGCATCATCGATCGGAAAACCAAAGAAAGAGAAGTCGCGAAAGACTCCATCTCGGTCAATGCGAGAGATGAATACGCGCTCGGCGTTCCAGGGTTGCAAGGTGCGCACCGTGAGGAAGTGCACCAGATCATCGAGTGAAGGGCGCTTTAACTCTAAGTACTCGTTGAGTTGTGAAATGAGATCGAGATAGAGAGATGCCTCGGAGTCGTGCGCGGCGCTCGCCCTATCAAATTCCTGGTTCACGCTTCCCCACAGATTCTCAACTCACTTTGCCACTTGGAGGAAGTGGCCACTGCGGTAAGCGTGCCACGATTGGGTGACATGCGCTCTCCATGGCTGGACATTTGACTACTACTGTCCGGACTTCAAGAATGAATGCAAGGGCAATGTCGGACGATTGAACGAACTTACTTCAATACTCCATAGAGATTGATCGCATCGATATCGCTATTGACGGTGTTGGCACCAGTCGCACCCGTAAAGCCGAAGTAGACCCCGCTTGCGACATCTGTCAGACCAATGGAGGTAAGTAGACCTGAGGCCGTAGGTGTAGTGCTGAAAGTACTCGTCGATGAGATGTAGACCCGATAACCACGCGATGCAGCTGAGACGGTACTTGGGTCGATCACTACGCGCATGTAGTAATTCGCGTTATACGGGTTAGTGATCGAGACGGTAGAGATAATCGGAAGCACACCGTTGACTCCCGTCGCTCCATAGAGACGTACTTGTGGCGAGCCATTGAGAACTACGCCAACACCAAGGAGTCCGCCTTTCAGTTGTGCGGCTGGACCATCGCCGTTATATGCAAGATTCCCACCACCACTACCGAGCCAGGTACCGCGGGTAGCTGGTGCGCTCGCTATATCGGTATTCGCCGCATTTGCGAGGAAGAAGGTGAAGCCATCCCCTGGCACGGCACTCCCGGTATTAAAGTTAAATCGGAATTGCACATCGAGTCCCTTAGTGGTGTCGAAGGCGCTCTTGTATATCGCGCCGCCGCGGCCACCAGTGCTTGAGATGATGCGCAACTTATTCGATACCAGAGTGGGCTGCCACGTGGTCACTGTGGTGGAGTCACCAGCGAGCAACCAATTTGCTGTGCTCGTGATGGTGGGCAACGAAAGCACGAGCGGCGCCGGCGTAGATGCAAGCGGTGAAGTAGATGCACCGATCGTATTCACGGTGCCACCAAAGATGGGCGTGACCCGGAATTGATAAGCCGTTAATTCGGTAAGGCCAGTGACCGTGATAGCTGCAGCGGTGGACGCAGAATGAGTGAATACCTTCCAATCGGCAGCAGCAGTGGCGTACTCGACTTGGTAATCGGAGACTCCACTCATATTCAGTGGCGCCGTCCATGTGAGAGCCATGGAGGTAGAAGAACCTGCGATCGAGGTGGCCACCACGTTGCTCACCGTCGGAGTAATCACAAAAGTGCTCGGAGCAGAGAGTGCTACGCGACCACTCGTATCTCGAGCAAAGAGGAACATGGTGTAGGTGCCATTTGCAAAAGCGGTGGTATCGATAGTGAAAGTGATGGGGCCAGCGGGCGGGGTCCACACATAATCTGCTGTGCCGGCCACACCAAAGGAGAGTTCTGCAGTGCCATAACCGTTGTAGTAGCAGTTATAGGCACCGGTGGGGCAGACACGTGAATATGAGCCAGCGCTGAAACCAGTGCCACCAGTAATCCGTACGCCGACCTTATTAATGGTCGCTGTTCCCGATGTATCTGGACGCGCACTGCCCGTGAAGGTTCCTATGCCCTTGACGACTCCACCATTAGCCGGGGAAGTAATCGCCACGGTGGGAACGCCATTAGAAGTCGTAAAGGTATTTGAAGTTGAAGCACTCATACGTCCACTGCTATCCCGAGTGAAGAGCGTGATGGTGTAGGTGCCATTTGCCCAGGCGGTGGTGTCTACCGTAAACGCAATTGATCCCGATGCAGGTGTCCAGACGTAATCAGCCACGCCGATAGTTCCGAAGGTAAGTTCGGCGGTGCCATAGCCGTTGTAGTAACAGTTATACGCACCAGTCGGACAGACCCGGGAATAAGAGCTAGCGCTAAATCCACTTCCGCCAGTTATTTTTACGCCGACCTTATTGATGGTGGCGCTTCCACTCGAATCTGCTCGCACCGTACCGGTGACATTCACAACTCCACTTTGGGTCGTGCCAGCAGCTGGGGTTGCAATGGATACGGTGGGCGCAATGTTGTCGGTGACAAAAGATTTCGATTCAGAGATTGCCATCCGGCCACTGGAATCTTTGGTGAAGAGTGTGACGGTGTACGTGTCATTTGCCCATACGGTCGTATCAATTGCAAAGGAGACAGCTCCAGTGGGCGGAGTCCACACATAATCAGCAACACCCAAGGTTCCGAAAGTAAGTTCTGCAGTGCCGTAACCGTTGTAATAGCAGTTGTAGGCACCTGATGGACAGACTCTACTGTAGGAGGAAGCAATAGAAGTACCGGCGCTGTTGACGATGCGCACACCCACTTTGGCAATCGAAGAGTTGCCGTAGCGTTCAGCGGTAGCAAGGCCGGTGAAGGTGTAATTTCCACGCACAGTCGGGGTACCTAGTGGAGAGAGAATGGAAATCTTTGCACTTGCGTTTGCATCAGGTGAGTACGTGAGTGGATTTACAGGGCCGCCGTACTCAATCACATAAGCGAAAGAAATATCTCCTGGAATATCATTCCAAGTGCCATCAGCGTTGACATGTGCCACATTCTCTTTGCCATTAGCGTTATTAGGTTCGCCCACACCCCAGTTGGAATTACCGACCGAAGCATTGACAGCACAGCCGACCGCAGTTGGTGCCGCATAGAAAATTTGATTCGCCTCTGGACCATCGGTCCACTTCCAGCATCCTTCACTCTCGGCATCGCTCGCACCGAGCCAAATCTGGTTGCCACCTGCGGTGCGTTTGATCAAATTCTCTTCCGAACGCGTCGCAGGAGTAGCGAGATAGCCCTTCATACCGTTGAATTCAGAGGCCATAGCGGCGCCGCGAGCTTCGAGCCACGAGACGCGTGAGCTCACAAACTTGTAGTAATGACCAGTCTGCGAGAAGTAAACAACCTCAGGCATATCAATACCGACGTAATCACTACCTTCTACATCACCAGCAATGTTCGAGACCACGACCTTACAAATAATGGAGCCGCCCACAATCTCGTCGTACACCGTTGTGGTGATCGGCAAGATAGGGCCCATGCCCAACATCGTCGAGATTGTCGAAAGATTCGATGGCTTACCTGAATACCAAGTAACGACTGCTGTCTCATC
>RGER01000120.1 GCA_009917815.1 Actinomycetota bacterium | reverse complement strand
CCACCGATGATGGCTTCCTTACGTCAGGCGATGTTGTTGTTGTCGACGACGAAGGTTTCATTAGTATCGTCGATCGCAAGAAGGACTTGATTATCACCGGAGGAGCCAACGTCTACCCGCGCGAGATCGAAGAAGTGCTGGCTACGCACGAGGGAGTTGCCGAGTGCGCCGTAATAGGCATTACCGATGAAACATGGGGCGAGCGCGTCGTCGCCGTCGTGGTGGCCCGTGCCGGCAAGAGCCTGGATCACGAGATCATCGAAGCCCACCTCCGCGGCAAGCTCGCCGGCTACAAAATGCCAAAGGAGACCGTGGTCATCGACGCCCTCCCCCGAAATGCGGCCGGAAAGATCGTCAAGCGCGACCTCAAGGTGCACTTCTCTTCATAGTCGCTGGAAAGAAGTGCAGAAAAAGCTACTTGGAAATCCTTGTCTCCGAAATCACTGCGCGATAGGCTCTTGAAACAGCGTTCCACCAGACGGAACAGCCCTGGAAGACCCTAGAGGAGCCACAATGCGTCCACACGTCGAACTCATCTCTGAGCACGATTACATCTGGCATGCAGCCGAGTTGCCACAAGGCGAAGGCAAAGCGCACCAACGTAATCTCTCCGTCGACGAAGAGGATGGTTCCTCCTCCCTTCGCGTAGATTTCCAATCAAAGTGGGGTCGCGGTCCTGGCGTGCACCATGCAGATACCGAGTATTACGTGATGTCGGGTTCGATGACGTTGGGCAACCAAAAGATTGGACCCGGCGGATACATCCACGCACCCAAAGGTGTTCCGATGGACTCTCTGGTCTTTGAAGAGGGCACCCAAATTTTGCATTATCGCGAGTTCGGCGATGCCGGTTTTGATCGCACCGATAACGCCAACGTAGGTCGCAAAGCCGACGCCCGCGGAGACATTCTGGTCGTCGATAGTGGGGCCATGAATTGGACCGAAGTTCCTAATGCCGGCCCACAACCTGGTTTGCTCATCAAGTACTTACACGTCGATCCAGTCACCGGCTTCTACACCCGTCTCGTACACTCCAAAGAGGGTTGGACAGATCACCGTCTGGCACATCACCCTTGCTACGAAGAGGCATACACCTTGCAAGGAAAGATGTCGTATAACTTCGGCGATCTAGACGTCGGTACCTACTTCTTCCGCCCTGCTCGTGTGAAGCACGGTCACTTCGTTTCACTTGAAGGTGGCGCCACTTGGCTTCTTCGTTCTGACGGCGAACTTACCAACTGGTACACCCAGAATGAGTGGCTCCGCTGGGGCGGCGAAGCAGTCAACTACGGTCCCGATGGCGGCCGCATGACCTACTCGCAATCCAGTTGGGATTTAGCTGCCCGTCCCACCACCCGTTCCGCATACGATCTCAAACAGATGGAAGATTCCGTTGCCTACCAACGCTCACAAGGGTTGCCCGATAAGGATTACCACCAACACGGCACCCATCTCGATCCCAGCCTTGTAGCCCTTGGCATGATCGATGAACATGGACACGATCACGAACATTCGCATGATGTGATGGCAGCGTGGCCAGAGCCCTCATTGCTTGAGCATCCAGAAGAGCGGACTGATCGCGCACATAACTGGGGTACTGGTCGTCCCTACAAGCAAAATGTCGGTCAAGAGACTCCCGTACCGATCATCTCAACGCTCCCTGTGCGCTCGCGTTCACGCGGTCGCTGGGATGGCGATGGAATGTAATGCCATATAAACCTTTATGGCTCATCATCCACGTCTTCTTGCTTGTCTACTGGTTAGGTGCTGATCTCGGCGTTTACTACTCCAGTAAGTTTGTGGTGCGCCGCGACCTCACTAATGAGACGCGAGCAACTGTGGCCAAGGTGATGGAAGCAGTTGATCTTTCACCACGCATATGTCTCGTGCTCTTCTTGCCGAGCGGTATCTCTTTGATGTCAACGGATCCGCACGGCGTCTCGTGGCTCAACTGGCAACTTGCCACCTTGTCGTGGGTACTTTCGCTGGTCTGGCTCTACATGGTTGTTACCCAATATCGCACCCACGGAAAGAATCCATTACTGAGCAAAGTTGATCTATACATCCGCTACGGCCTCATCGTGGGATTAATAGGCATGGCGCTCTACACGATCATCGCGAGCGAACCATTCGGAGTTACTACCAATCCAAAGTGGCTCGGCGGCAAAGTTCTCGTTTACGCGATTGCCATTGCTGGCGGTGTAGGAATTCGTAAAGCCCTCGTGCCGTTCGGGCCAGCTTTCGGATCGATCATGAGCAAGGGCTCCACGCCAGAGGCCGAAGATGCACTCGATCGATCTATGAAGCGCGCCATTCCTTGGGTGCATCTCATTTGGCTCTGCGTCATCATCGCCGCAGTACTAGGAATCGCTAAACCCGGGATGAAGGTCTACTAAAACCACTCGGTTATATGTGCCGCAGGTGAATCCTTTGGGATTCTCCGTTCTTCGATCAGGGTGAGTTTCACAATTACGCCATGCTCGAAGGTTTGCCATACACGAGTGCGGTAATCACCGGTGAGATTGTGAATAGTTTCAAGGATGGTGCGATCCGGATTCTGCTTCCAGAAGTAAGGGAATATCAAAGTCTGCTCGTCGACAATATGTGTGCGTCCCATGAAGTTATCGTCTTCAAAGAGCATGTCGTTTCCGCGCACCTTGGCACGGAAATCCAAAATTTCCGGCTCTTTTCCTTCGCGCGTATAAATGATGCGCTCATACCACTCTTCACCGATCAAACGCGTCTCTTGGCGACTGGCGTACTTCTCAATGAGCGTGCCATCGGGATTGTGGTGGGCGTAGGTTCCTTCCCAGACGCCAGTAACGCCATGGAGGACATCTTCTAACGTGCGGGTCATCGTGGATCTCCATTCAATTCAGCGAGTACATATGAGGTCTTCAACACATCCCAGTAGATCTTTACCAGTTGGTTTGAGCCAGGCATGACCCAGACCTCTT
This sequence comes from Actinomycetota bacterium, assembly GCA_009917815.1. Taxonomy (GTDB): domain Bacteria; phylum Actinomycetota; class Actinomycetes; order Nanopelagicales; family Nanopelagicaceae. Next base: position 1,542 of record RGER01000120.1, on the reverse strand, counting down.
CTGGGGCCCAGCCGTAATGATCTAAGTGATAGGTGTAGTGGTAAGTATCAAAGGTTCCCGCGGGCACAGTGATGCGCTCTTCTCCGATGAATTCGATGTCGAACTCCCACTCCCCCAACATCGGCCCTGTGGAGCCATCAGGAGAGTGCGAGGAATTCAAAATATTAGTCACACGTTGGCGCTTTGGCCCGCCGTGCTTATACAAAGAAGCATGAAGACAATCGCAGAGCACGGGATGAGCTCCGAAGGAGGCTGCTGGTCCCGGAGTCTTCATGGTCTGACTGACTCGACCGCCGCCCGAAATAATCGCTTCGCAGCGCGCTTCGTTCTCATCAAAGGTGAACCAACCAGACCCTTCATGCTTTCCCTTGATCACTATTCGGATGTACGCCTCTTCTGGAGTAAAGCCATTCATCGAATAGGTAACGTCTCGCATGATCTCGGTGTCGTCCATTTCGCAGCGCGCACGCACGACTCGGTGGCCATCGTCATGAGTCGTGACGGTAAACCACTCGCGACCACGCTCACCACGTTCGTCATGGATGTAATCGATCCGACCAGACCAGGCGTGTTGTTCCATTAGATGGCCTCCCACAATTCGATGAATGCACCTTCAGGTGTTTCAGCAGATGCAAGCCGAGCCTTGCCATGGATCGGGTCATCGGTGACCACTGGCGCAGAGAGAACGACGCCACCTTGCTTGGTGACTACCTCTAACGCACCGTCGAGATCGTGCGTTTTGAAAGACCATCCTGCATGGCCCAGTGCTTTCCCAGGGCGCTGCTCGGCGCGAAGATCGCGCGGAGGTTCTACGTTATTGACCTTGATCACTTCGATGCGGGCGGTGCTCTCGCCGGCAAGGAATACGAGAGTGATTTCAGCATCATGTGGCAGTTGGGCCATCTTATTGAGCCCCTCTGAAGTGAAACTTACGTCGTACCACTTCGCCATTCCAAGGCCTTCAGGTCCAAAGAAGGCGGTGAGCCCTTCGACGTCGCGCACTCCGCAGACCACAGAAGTGAGCTCTGTATAAGGAAGGTCAGGATTGGCCTCCCACGCTTTGGTTACTCGGGCATTCTTCGCCTCCACGAAGACCACTGCACTGCCCTCGGGGCCGAAGAGGAAAGCTTCGGTAATCTCTACCACTGTTTCGCCGAGCGGCACCTTGTATGCCTCGGGCTCACGAACCCATTTATGGCCTGCTTTTTTCATTTGTTCATACGTAGCGGCGCTATCTTTTGTGTAGAGATCAAGCGCATGAAATCCAAGTTCACTCGTGTGCGGGTGACGAGCGGTAAGCGAGTCAGCATTCTGCGTGCGAAAAAGATAAACCTGACCCGTATCGGAACCTGCGGCACAGAGCACCTTGACTTCGATTTCTCCGTCAACGTGGTAAACCTTCTTAGCCACTTCCGCGGATATCACGCCGCTCTTGCAATTATCCCAGCCGAGCTCGCCGCACCAAAAAGCTAAGTGTGGAGCAAAATCCTGCACACCTACGAACGCGCCAGTCACACCAGTAATAAACGTCATGAGTTCAAC
>RGER01000119.1 GCA_009917815.1 Actinomycetota bacterium | reverse complement strand
GAGGTGTTCTTCATCAAGAATTTCAAAGAGGGTGCGGGAAGCCTCGATGCCGTCGGTGGCGGAGTGAAAATGTGCACCCACCATCCGAAGCGGCCAGTACACATCGGGTGCCAGCACGATCACGAGCAAACCGATCCGTAAATCCATACTTCCGTTCACTAACCGCAAACCGACTGAGACCGCGATAAGTGCAACAGAGAGCGTGGCAATAATTTCTAAAGCAAGTGAAGAGAGAAATGCGAGTCGAAGAGTCTTCATCGTCTCAACGCGATAAGCCTCACCGCTCTTCTCCAAGTTCTCTTCTTGTTGTTGCGAGCGCCCAAATGTTTTAAGCGTGAGCAATCCAGTCACTAAATCAAGAAAGTGTGAAGAGAGCACCCCAAGAGAGCGCCACCGTTTCTCGGTCGCTTTTGCGGTATACATTCCGATGAGTGCGCCAAAGAGCGGAATGAGTGGCACGGTAGCGAGCACGATGATCCCGGCGAGATGATCTTGCGTGAAAATAACCACGCCCACTATGGGCGGTACGAGAAGTGCAATAAATATCTGCGGGAGAAACTTTCCAAAGTACGCATCGAGTGCACTGATGCCGCGCGAGGCCAGGAGTGAGATCTTTGCCGCGCCATGTTTATAGGTGAGATTCGCGCCATCATCGAGGAGGCGGTCGGTGAGTTGGGTGCGCAATTCGGCGCGAATGGAGACCGCGATACGAGCAGCGACCTGCTCACCGATATACGAAAGGAGCGCTCGCAGACCAAAGACAATGGCAAGGGCGGTGAGTTGCGGGGTAACCGATGCGAGGCGCTCCTGAAAGATCTTGACGATGATGGAGGCAAGGAGGAAGGCCTGCATGATGGTGACCACCGAGGTGGCGAGCGCAACGGCGAGGGTGGCTACTAAATAACCACGGCTGCTCCGGGAGTACCGAAGCAGCCGTGGATCAAGGAACTTCACGGATGAATTCTCACAAATGAACCGTGTCCAAGACACCCTTCTCGGCATCCATGATCTGCGTTGCGCTAACGCGCTTACGGAAGACCCAGTACGTCCACCCCTGGTAGATGAGAACCAGCGGGGTCATAACGACTGCGACCCAGGTCATGATGGTCAAGGTGTAGTGGGTGCTGGAGGCGTTGGTGATGGTGAGCCCGTCAACTCCGTTGAGGTTAGGCATGACATTCGGGTAGAGCGCGAAGAAGAGGGTGGTCACCGCCAATGCCAAGGTGAGGCTGGAGAAGATGAACGCCCAACCTTCGCGGGCCTTCAGATTCATTCCCAGGGCAGCAAGCCAGCAGACGGCCGTAACCGCCGAGAGCACCCAGACGAGGGGCTTGTTCACCAAGCTGCTCGCCCAGACGAGGAAGGCCACCGCAAAGACCGCGGCCGCGAGCCCTAGCTTGGTGACGAGAGCGTTCGCGCGCTCGCGAATCACACCATCGGTCTTGAGAGCCAAGAAGATGGCGCCATGGGTGGTGAAGAGCGAGAGGGTGACGAGGCCACCAAGTAAGCCGAATGGATTGAGCAGGTTGAAGAATCCACCGTCGTAGTGAATGACACCGTAGGAATCACGCACCAGTGGAACTCCGCGCACGATATTTGCAAATGCCACACCCCAGAGGAGCGCAGGAAGGGCACTTGAAATCACGATCGCGGTATCCCATCGCGCACGCCACGATTCACGACCATACTTGCTGCGATATTCAAATCCGACACCGCGCACAATGAGTGCAACGAGAATCAAGAAGAGTGGCAAGTAGAAACCACTAAAGAGGGTGGCATACCACTCGGGGAAGGCGGCAAAAGTTGCGCCACCTGCAACGAGCAGCCAGACCTCGTTACCGTCCCAGACAGGTCCGAGCGTGGTAAGAACTGCGCGACGTTCAGCTTGTGTTTTAGCCACGGTGCGAAGAAGGATGCCGACACCGAAGTCGAAACCTTCTAGAACGAAGTACCCGATCCAGAGAACCGCGATCAGGATGAACCAGAGTGTTTGTAATGTCATGTCCGTCTACCTTTCGCGAGTCTCTAGTACGACATCACGAGTGGACGCGTGCTGTCGCCGCCCACTTCGTTGTCGGGGGATGAGGTGATGGCTTCAGGGCCGACCTTGATGGCGCGGAACATGAGGCCGAATTCAATGAGGGCGAGAACACCGTAGAGCGCGGTGAATCCGATCATTGTGGTTGCGACGTTGCCTGCACTCACTGTGGGGCTGACACCGTCAGCGGTTTTGATGAGACCAAAGACGGCCCAGGGTTGGCGCGCGGTCTCGGTGAAGATCCAACCGAGAGAGTTCGCCAGAAGTGGGAGGAAGGGCATCGTCAACATGGCTCGTGAGAACCACTTACTTGTGGGTAATCCACCCTTGCGCATCCTCCAAAGCGTCAGGAGCGCGAAGAGGAACGCTAGAGCGCCAAAGCCGATCATGAGGCGGAAAGACCAGTAGGCAAGTGGAATATTTGGAATGTAATCACCCTCGCCGTACTTTGCGGTGTACTCGGCTTGGATATTAGCTACGCCCTTCACTACACCGTTTGCATCACCGGTAGAGAGTAGCGAGAGCACCGATGGGAGATCTATTTGATAGACCGGACGCGAACCATCGAGAGTTCCGATAGTGAGCAAAGAGAACGGCGCGTTATCTGTAGTGTCATAGAGCGCTTCGGCAGCGGCCATCTTCATCGGTTGTTGTTGCGTCATGATGCGTGAGGTCCAGTCACCTGTAAAGAAGACGGCAACAAATGCGATGATGACGGTGATGACGCCGAGCTTGAGTGCAGGGCGAGCCATCTCTACATCGCGCTTACGAATCAAGAGCCAGGCAGCGACACCAGCGACAAAACCACCTGCAGTAAAGAAGGCAGCCGGGATGGTGTGTGCAAAGGCGGCAACTGCCGTGTTCTGTGTGAGAACACGAACGATGTCGGTGAGTTCTGCGCGCCCCAAGGTGGGGTTCATCTTGTATCCGACTGGATGTTGCATCCAAGCATTAGCCGCGAGGATGAAGTACGCAGAGAGCAATGTGCCGGTGGCTGCGATCCAGATGGATGCAAGGTGGAGCTTCTTGGGGAGACGATCCCAACCGAAGATCCAGATTCCCAGGAAGGTGGACTCGAGGAAGAAGGCGAGTAAGCCTTCCATCGCAAGTGGAGCACCGAAGATGTCACCGACGAATCGTGAGTAGGAAGACCAGTTCATACCGAATTGGAATTCCTGCACAATGCCGGTGACGACGCCCATCGCGAAGTTGATGAGGAAGAGCTTCCCGAAGAACTTTGTGGCGCGGAGGTATTTGAGATTATTAGTGCGGTACCAAGCAGTCTGCATGCCTGCTACCAAGAAACCAGTACCGATTGTGATCGGTACGAAAATGAAGTGATAAACGGTCGTGATGGCGAATTGCCATCTCGCAAGATCGAGGTTCATGTGTCGCTCCCTGACAAGTTTTCATATGGTTTTCTTGTCGGTTAAATTCTCCCCTGTTTGAGAGGATGAATAGAAGTTTTTAGCGGTGGAACGGCTCACATAGTTTGGACCCGAACAAGTAAATAATTTATTTTTTCGGCGCGACCTCCGGTAGGCTTCCGATATGCGCGAAATAGACGTCAACGAGCTCGAAGGTTTACTTGATTCTGGTCCTATCGCTTTGATCGATGTGCGAGGCGTTGATGAATGGCAGACCGGCCATGTGCCCGGCGCCGAACTCATCGTGATGTCGACTATCCCTGCGCGCGTACAAGATCTTCCACGCGATGAAGAGATCTTCGTGATCTGCGAATCGGGTGGGCGTTCTTTTCAAGTTGCGACGTGGCTTGAGAGCCAAGGTTTTGAAGCAGTGAACGTCGCCGGTGGCACGGGCGCTTGGCGCTCGCTCGGTAAACCACTCGACTTCTAGATTTTAGGTTTGTACTTCCAGATTTGATATTCGTAATAGACATCAGCAAGAGTCGCACTACCGTCATCTGTTCCCCATTTGAAAACAGGCGAAGAGCAACTTGCACCGCCGATATAACCAGTGCCGCCGACTATCTTCGTGCCATTCTCTTCAACAGGAGCCAGCCCCATCCAATTGCGCTCCTCGTCATAACCAAACTCCCCGCTGGCAAAAGTCATACCGCTTTGGATGGTGATGCCCGGGTTATTGCTGCGCCAACGGACGATCCAAATCTCAGGCTCACAACTCATCGTGTTGCCTTCTCGATATCGCTCCAGGAAGGGAGTCCAATCCTCACCTTGAAAAATGCGTATCTTGAGATTTGATTGAGTTTCTTCCAGAACATAATTTGGAATCGCGGTGGGGAAGGAAGGACTTGATTCCTCGTGATTAAAAGCAACCATCCCAGTTCCATCAGCAGCGATTGCAGGAGCAGTTGATTTGGCTGTGCTTGGTGACGGGCTTGCAGCAGTGGAGGATGTTGAAGTGTCGTTCGAACCGCATGCGGTGAGCAAGATTGAACTACTAATGAGTATCAGAAGGATCCGCTTCATACGTCGATATTA
>RGER01000118.1 GCA_009917815.1 Actinomycetota bacterium | reverse complement strand
GCCGCATCGTCTGGGCCTGGGTGCTGACCATTCCGATCACCCTCACGCTTGGCTACCTCTTCTACCGCATTGAACATCGAGTCGAACACCCTCTGGTAGATCCCAGTTGGCTCACTGACGTGCGAACTCGCGGGGTCCTGTTGGCGTGCGCCATTTACAACGGCACCATCGCCGCGTCAACTTTCCTGATTTCCGTGCTTAGCCAAGATAGTCGCCACTTATCTCCCCTCCAAGGCGGCATTGTGGTGTGGATGTCTTGCATCCTGATGCCCGTGGGATCACGTATCAGTGGAAGGATCAAAAACGTGCCCGATCTTCGAAAGATTATGTTACGTGGATCAATTGCACTCTCCGTCGGCTACGTAATAATTGCCGCGCTCTCCCAAGGGCCTTTCTTGCTGATGCTCGCCACACTTTCAATCGCTGGATTCTGTGCCGGATTGCTCTTTAGCGGTGACACCATTGCTATTCTGAATATTCTGGAACCAGCCAAGGCCTCTTCTGGTTTAGCCACCCTCAGTTTGGTACGCCAGATTGGCGCAGTCTTTGGAATTGCGCTCATTGGTTCAGCGTCGGAACTCTTTGGTCGCGCTACTTCCATCGACAACGGAAAGAGCCTCGCTATCGCACTAGCTGGTGTCGCCACCCTGAGTTGTTACTTCCTCTTGAAGAAAGCGCTTACTGCCACCGTCCACGATTAACTAATGTTGCTGATGGCTTATCTAGATTCCAGGTAGCGCCTTCAACGTCAACAATTTCGACCTCATCAGATAAACGTGGATCCGCGCCCACCACCAGCAACGGCATCTCAGAAGTAGCTTCGCGCAATACACGAGGAGCCTTTGCCGAATACTTCAGAGTTTTCTCATGCGCATGCGTATCTGTGGTTTCGTCAAGAATCCATTTAGGGCGCGCGTTAAACCAGGCCACGGCCCAGGTTTGCCCATCAACAGACGAGGCAAAGCGCTGCCCCAGTGCAGGAACGAAACCATAATCGCCTGGTCCATATACATGCCCAGAGAGATTGAGTTGGCCCTTGATGATGATGAACTCCTCATCGCATAAGTAGTGGCCCACTTCATCGCGTCTCCAGCCAGCCGGGAAACGGACCAGGAGAGAAGCAGCCCCACTCTCCGTCGAATCTAGCCGATGCATATCCACGTTGATATTTGACCCTGGGATCGGAACATTCATCCACTCGGTCACGTCATAGAGTTTTACCAAGATTGACCACCCTTCTAGCGGAGCGGATAACGGCCTCGTCAAGGAGTCGACCCTTTGCATCAGTGAGGACCCCACCCCCTTGGGCGTCATAGCGTTCGATCATGTCTTGCGCCTCCGCCAAAGCCTCAGGCGAAGGAGTAAAAACTTCGTTCACAATGGGAACTTGCGCCGGATGAATACAAGTGCGGCCGAAGTAACCCATGCGTGCATGTTCGATAGTGCTCTGACGAAAGGCTTCAAGATCCTTAAAGTCCGTATCCACTGGTGCGATAGGCGGATTTATCCCAGCTGCGGCGCTACAGAGAACTACGTGTGAGCGAACATAGAGAAACTCTTTTTCATCTTCGCCAAGTTCCACGCTCATATCAGCCTTGAGGTCGTACTCACCGATTTGCATTCGACTGACACGTGCACCTCGCGCTATCTCCCGGGCATTGAGAACGCCAGTAGCCGTTTCAACCAATGCTGAAACGGTGATACTGCGTTCTGGGATGCCAATTTTGCGTTCGATATTAGAAACGATCAGATCTAGCGCTGCGAGTTGCTCCACCGTTTCACATTTTGGAAAGAGCAGCCCTACGATCGGTGCAGTGATTACCGCGTGCAAATCGGCCGAAAGCTCTTCTGAGTTGTTCACTCTGACCCAAAGCTTGTGTGCATGGAGTGCATTTTCTGCAATCCAGGCCCCGGCAATTTCACGGCCCTCTTGCTTACGACTCGGCGGCACCGCGTCCTCGAGATCAACAATCACGTAGTCAGCGCCTCGCTCGAGGCACTTAGCTAATCGATCGGGCTGATCGCCAGGGACATAAAGGTAACTTCTCATCCGATCTGCGTTTTCCCAGAGACGAGCGACTTTGAAATGATCGTCTTCATAATGTCGTTCGTACCTTCGCCAATGCTCATCAGCGGAGCATCGCGGTATAGGCGCTCGACGACATATTCGGTTGAGTAGCCATAGCCACCATGGATGCGCATTGCTTCGAGAGAGGCTTCAATTGCAACTTCGCTGGCGAAGTACTTGGCCATACCCGACTCCATATCAACCCGCTCGCCGGCATCTGCCTTCGACGCAGCCCAGTATGTCATCAATCGAGCTGCCTGAGTTTGCGTTGCGATGGTGGCAATCTTTAACTGAATCGCCTGGAACTCACTGATTGGTTGACCGAAAGCATGACGGTTCTTGGCATATTCAAGCGCGGCCTCGTAGGCAGCTTGTGCGATGCCCACACTGCGGGCCGCAATATTAATGCGGCCGCTTTCGAGTCCTGAAAGGACTTGTTGCATACCGCGTCCTTCAACGCCACCCAGCAAGTTTTCTACAGGTACGCGGACGTTATCGAGAACAACTTCGCATGACTCGGTGCCTTTGTACCCTAACTTCCCAATATCTCGACTCACTGAAAATCCTGGAGTTCCCGCTTCAACTAAGATTACGCTCATGCCCTTATGCGCAGGAGATGCGTTGGGATCTGTCTTCACCAAGACTGGCAAAGGATTTGCATATCGAGCATTCGTGATCCACATCTTGGTTCCATTGATCACGTACTCATCGCCTTCACGCTTCGCGGTGGTTCGAATACCTTGAAGGTCAGTGCCCGCTCCTGGCTCGGTTAAGCCGATGCCAGTGCGACGCTTACCAGTAGCCAACTCAGGAAGATACTTTTTCTTCTGTTCCTCGGTGCCGTGCTTGTTTATCATCCAGCAAGAGAGCGAGTGGCTTCCCAGAATGCCAGCAATACCCATCCAGCCACGAGCAAGCTCTTCGAAGACAAGTGCGAATGAAACCATGTCAATACCAAGGCCGCCGTACTCTTCTGGGATTGTCATTCCAAAGAGTCCCATTTCGGCTAACCCTGCGACGATTTCGGTGGGATAGCGCCCGCTACGTTCCCACTCATTTGCTACGGGCTTGATTTCCTTTTCGACGAAGTCGCGCAAGACTGCCTTAAACGCCGCTTGCTCCTCGTTGAGTGTGAAATCCATCTCTATCCTCCTTGTGGTACGAAGAGTGGTAGCGCTCTGCCATCACTCAGGTGTTGCCATTTCAATACGACCGGTTGATCGCATGAGACCTCGCTACTACTTACATCGATACGGGAAAGCATGATTGGTCCCTCTGCCAGCCGAACGCGAGCGATGACATAGGGCGCTTCAAATCCTTCTTGCGGCGCCCGCATGACTTCTGTCCACGTATCGATTATTCCTCGCCCTGAAACTTTCTGCCATTCAAGAATCGTGTGACCACAATGAGAGCAGAGTGCTCGCGGGTAATGTTGAAATTTACTGCAGATGGTGCATTTCTGGAGTCGCAATTCTTCTGCACGAGTCCCCTCCCAGAAGGGAGCGGAGATGGAATCTTCGATAGGTAGATACGGAAAAGTCATGATGCCTTCTCCAAAATCACAGTTGCATGTGTAGAGAAAATGCCCCCGGTACCGTGGGCCAGAGCACGCTTCGCCTCTGGAACTTGTCGTTCCCCACATTCTCCGCGAAGCTGCCGTACCGCTTCAATGAGGAGAAGGATTCCATACTGCCCCGGATGACAGTAAGAGAGCCCTCCACCCGAGGTGTTAAGTGGGAATGATCCACCGGGTCGAGTGATGCCGCTCAGCATTAATTCGGCCGCTCCCCCACGTGGCGCAAAACCTAAAGCTTCAAGCGTTAAGAGAACGGTAATGGTAAATGAATCGTAAACTTCGACCACATCAATATCTTGCGGAGTAAGTCCTGCCATCGAGAAGGCGCGTTTTCCACTCTCGACCGCGCCGGTTACCATCAAATCCTCGACACTCGTCATAGAGGTATTCGTCGTTGCCTCGCCATACCCAATCACTTTCACTGCACGTTTTACATCGATTGCTTTGGTCGTGAGCACAATGGCTCCGCCGCCATCAGTGACTAAACAGCAATCCGCGGTGGTGAGCGGGGATGATATGAGGTCAGCGCCCTCGATATCGCCCGCTGTGAGCGACTTCGTGCCATACCGAAATGCCGCAGGATTGAGTAACGCCCATTCGCGGGCACTGATAGCCACTTCGGAAAGTGCAGCGCGTGCATTAGGCACTTCGTACAAATATCGTTGCGCGGCCATCGCATAATACGAAAGAGGAAAGAGCGGACCGAACGGCGTCTCGAATTGCGCCTCGGGCGTGTGGTGCTCAATCACTCCAGCAAGCGAACGAGACTTTGCAGACCTTTGATTTGAAGCGAAGGAAATCACAACCGTACTGCATTGCCCACTTCGCAATGCTTCTACTGCACGGGCGACATACATTTCAAATGAGCTTCCCCCGGCAAACGAT
>RGER01000117.1 GCA_009917815.1 Actinomycetota bacterium | reverse complement strand
ACTTCCGTGAAGATATTACGCAGTGATGCGGGGAGCGGTTGCACATGTGGATTCGTCGCAAATGCAAATCCAATTGCATGTCCCGGGGTGGGATAGGGATCTTGACCAAGGATGAGGACACGCACATCTGTGACTGACATTTCAAATGCTCGAAGAACAAGCTCTTGAGCCGGAAGATGCTGTTTGCCTCCTAAACGCTCGACCTCAAGAAAGTTGGCGATACGTTCCAATCCTGGACGTTGCGCCTCGAAAAAGGGCCTCCACGTCTCGTGAAAATCACCATCAAGAATGGACATGAGTAGTGAATTCATAAAGAGCAACTGCGGCCGCAGCTGAAACGTTGAGAGAGTCGATACCAGCAGCCATGGGAATCCTCAGTTCTTGTGTAGCAATGCCATGTGCATCGGCAGAGAGACCCTCGCCTTCAGTTCCAAGTATGAGCGCGCTGCGCTCACCCGGACTCCACGTACGGATGCTTCGTGCATCCGGACGTGGAGTGAGGGCCAGGACATCGTATTTCGACTCTCTCAGTGCTGCCGCCAGCGCATCGTGATCCTCGAAACGCGCCCACCTGCTGCTAAATACCGTTCCCATTGATGTTCTTATTGAGCGCCGGTAGAGCGGATCGGCGCAATGGTTATCGAGCAAGATCCCGTCCACGCCGAAGGCTGCGGCACTGCGAATGATGGCGCCTACGTTCGTATGATTCACCAACCCTTCAAGAATCAGAAGAGTGCGCGAAGTACGAATAAGTTCTAGGTAACTGAGCGAGTCGGGGCGATGGAAACTCGCTAATGCGCCGCGGTGCACGATGTACCCGGTGACGCTATTTAATTCAGATTGCGACCCAACGATTATCGGTATGTCTGAAGCGAATTCTGGGAGCGAAGAGATCCACTTCTCTTCGCACAAGATGGCTCGAGGGCGGGCCCCAGCCGCGAAGGCGCGTTCAATGGTGATCGCCCCCTCTGCTATGAAGAGACCACCGACGGGCTCAGTACGGGTTCGCAGAACAACATCCGTTAATGCCACAAAATCCTCCAGCAATTCTGTGGAAACATCTTTGAATGAAAGTCTCATGCCGTGAAAAGCCTATAGCTTGCATAGAGCCCCGTTGTGGTGATGATCAACCGATAAATCCAAGAGGGAATACCTCGTCCCACTCGTGAACCAACCGAGGCACCACAGTAAGAAGAGAGACCGATGAGTAATGCTGCCAGCCAATTAATCTGCCCCGAGAGGAGAAAGACAAAACTAGCGATCAGATTTGTAGCCCCAGCGAGATAGTTCTTCATTGCGTTTGAACGCGCGACGCTCTCATCAAGCAGTAACGTGAGAAGGCCTATCAGGATGACTCCTTGGGCCGCGCCGAAATATCCGCCGTAAATACCAGTAAGTAAGACTGAAATTCTCAACCCGACGCCGATCACAACTTGGTCTGGCCGCCTTCGCAAGGAGGAGACGATTGGGGCAGTTATATTGAGAGCTACGCCTGTGAGAACCAACCACGGAACGACTGACCCAAAGAAATGCTTGGGAAGGAGAAGCAAGGCAAGGGCACCTAACAGAGCGCCTGCTACCGAAAATGGCATCAACGCTCGAATTTGATGCCTATCCCCCGCCAAAGAGTGTCGTGATCCGCGCATGGCCGCGAAAGCACCCGGCACAAGTCCCACGTTATTTGATGTATTGGCCACCAATGGCGGAAGCCCAGCGGCGAGCAACGCAGGGAAAGTTATCAAGGTGCCACTACCAACAATAGAGTTGATAAATCCCGCCGCGAAACCCGCGATGAGAATGATGAGAAGAGTGTGGAAACTAAGTTCTAGCACTCCATCGCCCTTCTTCATGGGCCACCTTGATATTCATTCCAAAAGCGAGCGAAACGGTCACGCTAGTAATGACTTCTTCAATAGGTCCGGCAGTCATCACTTCTCCATCCTTAAGAATGATGGCATGCGTTGTGCCGATGGGGATCTCCTCCAAGTGGTGTGTCACCATCACAGTGGCAGGTGAGAGCGGATCTAGTGCAATGATGGCCAATTGCAAAAGCATAGATTCACGTGCACCAATATCCATACCAGCGGCAGGTTCGTCGAGAAGCAAAAGCTCTGGATTTGGCATAAGGGCACGAGCCAATTGCACTCTCTTCTTCTCGCCCTCGCTCAGCGTGCCAAAGACGCGTTCTGAAAGCTGATCCACTTCCATCAAGTGAAGAAGTGAGTGCGCTCGAGCGAGGTCCTCATCCGCATACTCTTCACGCCAGCGGCCAGTGAAGCCCCATGCCGCGGTAAGGGCGATATCAATAACCTTCTCCCCCTCTTCAAATTGATCCAAGAGTGCAGCAGAGGTGAGTCCTATACGGGGTCGAAGTTCGAAGACATCGACCGCCCCTAGTCGTTCGTCCAAAATCTCAACAGATCCGACAGTGGGAAATAATTGAGTGGCTAAGATCCTCAACAATGTTGTCTTGCCGGCACCGTTCGGTCCGATGATTACCCAGCGCTGACCTTCGGCGACTTCGAAATTGACGTCCTTAAGAATCCAGGATTGGCCTTTGCGCACTCCTACTCCAGTAAGACGCGCGATCGACATGCGCATAACCTACCGGTTTCATACCCTTGCCTTGTGGAGATTCTGCCAAGGAACGTCTTACTTGCCTCATGGATCAATGCCATCCGAAGGGGGCAGGCCGGCTTTGACGATCTCTATGGGGCGCTCGGTGGCCACGACCGCTTTGGAGAATTGCCTGTTCACGAAGTTTCGGGCGCTGCACATGCATTCTTTGTCGGCCATCAGGAACTACTACAGGTGGGCTCAACGGCATGGCTCTTGGTCAATCACACCGTCTGGGAGCCGAGTTCGCTCCGCGCACCTGAGATTCAGACTCATTCAATCAAGGAGGCTAGTCGTCTCTTAGTGACGACCATTGACGAAGCTCTGGCGCTGCTAGCACCGATTGAAAGTGCGAGTGATAGAGGGACACCCCACAGAGCACAGATCCGCGAAGCGCTGACTGATCTGTTGGTCAAAGCGAGGAGGGTATTTCCCGATGCGATATGGCAGGAATCAACCCTCATCGAACGCAGCCTCACCGTGCTGCTTGTTTCAGTGATAGCGGGCACGGATATCGGGGGCGCCGTCACAGCGCCGGAGATTGTTCTGCGCAGCAGAGAGATCGATCGTCTCCGCTCAGCATCCCTTGAGGCGCTCATTCTCGGAACGCAAGCGTGGAGCGTTCAGCATATCCCCTAAGATGTTCATGTGCGCACGGTCCTCTTCTCCTTCAGTGGCGCAGACCGTAGTGGTATCACATCGAGAATATTTGAAGCACTCGCAGAATTCGATGTATCAGTACTCGACGTCGGCCAAGTTGTCCTTCGCGGCAGATTGACCGTGGGAGTACTTATCTCTGCCCCGGTTGAGGAGATGGAGGTCGCCTTACGTCAGCGCCTGACGGTAGTGGCGGGCGAGCTTGGTCTCGAGCTGCTCATACAAACGGGTGAGGGCGATGGCGTGCAACCTGAAGTTGGCCTCCATCTCACGTTGATGGGTATGCCCTTACGCCCACGAGCAGTCGCCAGCATCACTGAGGTGATATCTCGTCTTTCGGGGAATATAGAACGAATAGCTCGCGTATCCGATTACCCTGTGGTTGCGATCGAATTCTTTGTGAGTGGTGTGGATATCGACGCCATGAAGACGCTCCTAGCACCTGTGGCAAAGGAGAATGCAGTTGATATCGCCGTACAACCTGGTGGACAAGCAAGACACTCGAAGCGTCTCGTTATGCTAGATGTGGATTCCACATTGATTCAAAACGAAGTCATCGAATTGCTTGCGGATCGGGCAGGTTCGGGAGAGTTAGTTAAGGAGATCACCACTCGTGCCATGAACGGTGAGATCGATTTTTCCGACGCGGTACGCGAGCGAGTAGCGACCCTGGCCGGTCTCACACAAGAAGATATCGATGAAGTGCAGCGCAGTATTGCCCTCACGCCCGGCGCTCGAACGCTCGTCGAAACCCTGCACCATCTTGGGATCCACGTTGGCTTAGTCTCCGGCGGGTTCATTGAGGTAGTAGCACCATTGGCGCACTCCCTCGGAATCAAATTCGTTCGGGCCAATTCATTGGAGATGGTCAACGGCACTCTCACAGGCAAGGTCTCTGGTCCCATCATTGATCGGGCCGCTAAAGCTCACGCTTTGAAGGAATTCGCCGAATCAATGTCGATACCACTCGATCAAACCGTAGCAATTGGCGACGGGGCGAATGATCTCGACATGATCGCAGCAGCAGGCCTAGGAGTCGCCTTCAACGCAAAACCGATCGTCGCTAAAGTTGCGGACGCATCGATCACTGCCCCCTATCTAGATAGCGTGCTCTTCCTCTTGGGCATAACGCGGAGAGAGATTACTTCTTACCAGGGCGTCTAAATTTAAAAGAAGTGTGCGCCGCTCCCTTGAGCAGATCGCTGTAATTTTTAAGCAACTCAAGGTTTCTGTCGGCGAGGTGATCAAAGGGTTGCC
>RGER01000116.1 GCA_009917815.1 Actinomycetota bacterium | reverse complement strand
AATATATGGATATTTTTTCAAGCACACATACTGCCTTTCGGCCAACAACCGAAGCGGTGGCATCGTGGTGGGATTTGGATTCCATCGCAAGAATGCACACTGCCTTCTTCGAGGCGCATCAACCTTTGGTCGCAAAGTGGACTCATCATGCGCAAGGTTCTCTCCAGGAAGCCTTCGTTGACTACACTCGCGTGCTCACTGCGTGGCGCCATTTACCCTACTTGGATCCAGGATTGCCGGCTAACTTCTTACCATCAGATTGGCCAGGTTATAAATCGTCTGAAGCGTTCTTTACGCTGAAGGATAAATTGGCTAATGACGCCTTGCGCCACGTTCGTAATGTTGTGCAAATTTAACTGAGAAACTAGAAAACGGTGTTCGGGGTCCACTTTCCGTAGACCTCACGGAGTACGTTCACAATTTCGCCGACGGTGGCATAGGCCTTAACCGCCTCGATGCACGCCGGCACGGTGTTCTCATCGTTTGTGGCAGCTGCCTTCAGTGCCGCTAACGCCGTGTTTACTCGCTCGTTATCCCGTTCTTCCTTGAGCGCATGAAGTGCGCTGATCTGCGCCGCTTCGGAAGCGGGGTCGACGCGGAAGACCTCAAGACTTGGACTTTCGCCAAGGAATTTATTGACGCCGACCACAATTCGATCTCCACGGTCGACTTCGAGTGCAAGTTGATAGGCACTATCCGAGAGTTCTCGTTGGAAGTAGCCCGATGAAATGCATTCGAGTGCTCCGCCGCGCTTCTCGATGTCGTCAAGCATCGCCCACATTTGATGAGCGAGGTCATCGGTCATCTCTTCAATCACGTAACTTCCAGCCAACGGATCAACGTAATTGGTGACTCCAGATTCGTAGGCGATGACCTGCTGGGTACGCAGCGCGAGGGTCGCTGCTTCTTCTGTTGGGACGCCGAGCGCCTCATCGTAAGCGGAGACATGCATCGTTTGAATCCCGGCGAGCGCTGCGGCCAACATCTCGACAGATGTACGCACTGTGTTGTTCATCGGTTGTTGCGCGGTGAGTGAGGAACCGGCAGTAAAGGCAAAAATCCGAAGTTGCTCGGAAAGTGGGTTCGATGCGCCGTACTTTTCGCGCATCAGGCGAGCCCAGGTGCGGCGGGCTGCGCGGAATTTCGAAACTTCAGTGAGGAAATCCATGTTGGAAGTGAGGAATGTAAAGAGCGTCGGAGCTACCGCGTCGACGCTTACTCCGCGCTCGACGGCGGCATCGAGGTAGGCACGAGCGTTAGCGAAAGTGAAAGCTACCTCTTGGACGGCATTCGATCCAGACTCCCTAATGTGGTACCCACTCATGGCCAGCGAAACCCACTTAGGGATGTGCTTGGCGATATGTTCAATCACATCGACAGAGAGTTTGAGCCCGGCCTCGGCTGGAAAGATCTGTGTGCCGCGTGCGATGTACTCCTTGAGCACATCGTTTTGAATGAAGATGCCAAATGCATTGGGGTCGACCTCACGTTGCTCCGCGAGGGCGATAAACATTGCTGCCCAGATGTAGCCGATGGAATTTGCGGTGGTGCGGACCTGGCTGATCTTGTCGAGTGGAATTCCGTCCATGAGAATTTCAATATCGCGGAGTGAATCGATGGCGACGCCGACTTTGCCAACCTCTCCGGCGGCGAGTGGGTGATCTGAATCGAGCCCTAATTGAGTGGGTAGGTCGAGGGCAACGCTAAAACCAGTGAGACCCTGATCGAGAAGTTGGCGAAAACGTGCGTTCGTTTCTGCTGGAGTGCCAAAACCACCGTATTGCCCCATCGTCCATACACGTGGTTCTGCACTGATTCCACGTGTGTACGGGTACTCGCCTGGCTGCTCTTTCACGATATTCCTTACTTAGTTTCCGCTTCTAGTTCTTCTCTGATGACCTTCTTAGCGATCTTTCCGGTGGAATTCAACGGGAAAGACTCCACAACGCGCACCTCTTTCGGCTTCTTGTAAGAAGCCATGCTCGCTTTGCAATGATCCATCACTGCCTGGGGATCGACGTTGGCTCCTGGAAGGAGAGTGATGAGCGCGGTAACGCGTTGGCCCCACTCCTGGTCCTTGATACCTACGACCGCTACCTCGTGCACCCCTTGAACTTGGGCAATTACTTCCTCAATTTCGCGGGGATAGATGTTGTACCCGCCACTGATGATCATGTCGCCCTTGCGGTCCACCAAGAAGAGGCGATCGTGTGTATCGAGTCGACCTAGATCGCCAGTATGAAGCCAGCCGTCGCGCACAGCTTTGGTGACGGTGTTGTCTTGACCGGCGGCGCCCCAATAACCACGCATTACATGATCACCGCGGGTGATAACTTCGCCAATTTCTCCGATGGGGACGTCTTTTCCATCCTCGTCAACGATACGTACTTCCACACCCTTGCAGGCATTGCCGGCACTCGTGAGAACTTCGGGTTCGCTGGTGAGGCCGAGAGTGTGATCTGCTTCTGACAGCACGGTAACGGGGGGAATCGCTTCGACTAATCCGTAGTACTGCACCATGTGAGTAGTGAGTTGCTCGTGACATTGTCGAATTTGATCGGCAGGCATGGGCGCGCCGGCGTAACCGAGCATTTGCAAATTCTTGAGACGTGCGGGAGAGATGTCTTTCATCGCAAGTAAGCGAGCGACCATAGTGGGCACCATGGCGGTGGCTGTGGCCCCACCCCTTTCGAATGCCTCCACGACATGCTCTTCATCGAATTTGGCGTGCACGATTTGGCGGGCGCCGAATGCAAAGAAGGGGAGCACGAAAAGTCCACTTGTATGAGTTACGGGACCTGCGTGCAGCCAGGCGTCGTTTTCGTTTGGCACGCGACCAAAGAGATCCGTCACGATGTTGTTGAGGCTGGAAAAGCGATTGCGGTGTGTGCGGATCGCGCCCTTAGGCTTGCCCGTCGTGCCGCTGCTGTAATTGAGTGAGACCAAAGTGTCTGGGCTCACTGCAAGATGAAGCTCTTCGCTTGATTGCGCGGCTAAGAAGCGCTCGTAGGGTACTGCGCCCTCGTGTTCACCGTTGATGACGATGACATGGTCAACGAGCTCGCGAACTTCTTTTGCGTCATCCCAGAATTTCGCATCGAGAATAAGAACGCGAGCGCCGCAATCGGTGGCGATACGGATCCAGTCAGTGGGGTGGAGACGGTAGTTGAGTGCGACGCGGCAGAGACCTGCGGTCGAAATACCGAGATCGGTTTCGATGTAAGTGTTTTGGTTGCTCTGTAGATCGAGAACACGATCTTCCGTCTCTAGCCCAAGTGCTCGCAGGGCGCGAGCAAGTTGCATGATGCGCCCACCCACTTCGCCGAAGGTGATATCTCCCTCGGGTCCGGTAAGTGCAACGCGATCGCGGTACTTTCGCATCGAGCGCGCAACAAGTGTCCCTACATCCATCTTCGCTCCTAGTGCTCTACCTGTGAGATCTCTACCTGCAAGTGTGTTGCGTGCGAACCGGGCGCCACATATGCAGCATCCAAAATCCATGCGCCATCAGAAAGTACCGTGACGGGGTTAATATCCAGCTCGCTCATAGCCGGCCAATTGCTCGTGGCATCGCATAGGCGAAGTACTAAGTTGACGAAAGCCGCCCGATCAGCAGCAGGAGCGCCGCGCACACCTGCGAAGAGTCTGGCGAGTCGTGTCTGATCGATCATCTCGTTTACGTCGTCGCTAGTGACGGGCAAGAGGCGTAAGGCAACATCCGAAATAATCTCGGTCAGTACCCCGCCAACGCCCACTGTAAGCACGCGGCCGAGCGCGCTACCGGTAATGCCGACGAGCGCTTCGACGCCTTGAGGAACGAATCGCTCCACGAGGACATCTCCTCCGAGTCGCTTCAATTGCGCAAAGGCTACCTCGGCGTCATCGGCGCGCACATCAAGGAGAACACCACCCGCATCGCTCTTGTGAAGTAAGCCGGGTACAACAGCTTTGAAGACGGCTCGTCCGCCCACGCGCTCTACTCCAGCAAGCGCCTCACTCGCTGTGGTGGCAAGAAGTGATTCTGGGATGGGAAGCCCCACCGATGCCAGCGCGTTCTTTAACTCAATTTCGTTGACATCCTCCGCCGGAGGCGCCAGGGGCGTGCAGAGGGGCGCGCGAAGGGCGTTCGATTTCTTAGGTTGCGCGACTGCATGCAAGATTGCGAGAGCGCGCACGGCGCGTTCAGGGGTGGGAAAGGCCGGAATCTGCGCGGCATTTAAAAGCGTGGCACCTTGAGGGGCCAGAGCGGCGGCACCAGTTCGAGCGACCACGATAGGAAGGTCGCGGACTTTGC
Organism: Actinomycetota bacterium; assembly: GCA_009917815.1. Classification (GTDB taxonomy): domain Bacteria; phylum Actinomycetota; class Actinomycetes; order Nanopelagicales; family Nanopelagicaceae. The sequence continues at coordinate 265 of RGER01000116.1, read as the reverse complement.
GAGTGGCGACGAGGGCATTGGCGATCTTCTCTACATCGGTGCCAGTGAGTACGCAGAAGCACGCGACGATGGCATCGACATTGGTATCTGCGGCTACAAGTTCTAAGCATCTTTCGAAAAGCCCGGGTTCGCTCATCACTGCTGCAGTGACGTCGACCGGGTTGGTTGCGTTGCCATATGCCGGAATGACTTCTGCTAGCGCTGCCATAGTTTTTGGATCAAGCGCCGCAAGTTCGAGGCCGATGTGGCAAATGCGGCCGAGGCT
>RGER01000115.1 GCA_009917815.1 Actinomycetota bacterium | reverse complement strand
TGGAGAACTCACCATGTGCTTAGCAAGTAAAGTTCGATATCGAATCATGCCTTGAAAATCTCGTTTTAAACGATTCAAATTCTCTACATAAATTTGATTTGCTTGCTCTATGCCCTTGCGCCAACCTTCCCTTGTATATTTTACCCAGGCCGCACGCTCATCTCTATCCTTAGGTAATAGCGTCGGATCTGGCATTTCAGGTTTTTTGACGTTATTAATCAAGAAGCACAGTACCTGATGCGTATTAAGCAACGCAATCAGTTGTATCCAAACCAAATGGAATACATGCGAGGCTTAGAAGGCTTGATTAACTATCTAAAGACACAACAAAGACGCTAACAACTGCCCCGTAAGGGGCTTTTGTTTAGCTACCCGGAAGGCGCCGTTTTTAGTACTGCGGGTAGATCATCTGAGGAGGCTGCTCTTTTTGCTTGTTGCTCTCAGACACCATTTTTCCAGCAAGGTATCCTGAGCCCAGAGTGAAGAGCGGGTGTCTGCTCATGAAGCTTGGTCCGCCGTTGTGGATGCGTTCGGCACGGTCAATCACACGCTTTCTGTTAGCGGCCTGTAGTGACTCGGACTTTTCTTTTTCGCTCAGGTTATAGCGACCCTTGGTTTCGGGTGCGTGCTTAAGTTGGATTGGATTTCCGGATCCAGTTTGCTTTTCGACAGAGCGAAGCTGGGTCTTGGTTAGCGCAGAACCCACCTCGCGATTCCCGCGGGCGGAGTTTGGGCTTCCTGCTTCAAGCAGGCCTTGGCGCACGTTTAGGAGACTCTTCTTGCGCTGCTTTGACAGGAAACGACCCGCTGCGTACAGAGGCGCGGCGATTGCCTTGGTCACACTACGAACTACTGAGCCGCCCGGGGCAGCAGTTTTTTCAAATCCCTTGGTGAACATCAGTAATGCTCCTTCTTCTTACCAAACTCAGCACCGTAGGCGTATGCTGGGATTGGGTGCGTACCGCTAATGGCGCTCTTCCAAGCTTCAGCAGCCCCTTCAGTGAGGGATGTTTTGATGTAACGATACCCAAACTGAGCCATCCAATTTTTCTTTTCCTGCGGGAGTCTTTCGATGCCCTTTAGGATCGGAGCGTGGACCACGGGAGCCTTTACGACTTCAATACTATTATGACCTAGCCCCTTGAGGTAGGCAACATCCTTATCCCTAAGCTTATGATATTGCGGGAGATCCCCCATCTTTTGGTTTAGATGGAACCCAACCGCGTCTACCACAGGAAGGGTTTCTTTTAGCTTTTGGTTGTACTCCATGGCCGCAGTGTAGGGGATGATCTCGCCTGGCTTAAACTCTGAATCTTTCGGCGCTTTTACGATTTTAGTGAGGTTTGCAATCGAGCGCGCAACTGTTTCAAACACGCGCCTTTGCATCGGTGCCCCTTGGGCGGAGTAGGTTTTATGAAGCTCATCTACTAGGTAGTTTTGCGCCTCCTCCATGCCCTTAAACTTAAAGATATTCTGGGGCTTCATCACGCCGGAGCTAAGCAGGTCGCCCTGATTTACGGTCTGACCGGGCTTTACCAGAAGCGCGCGCTGAGGCGGGACGATGTGCTTTGTGTTTCCAACAAACACATGGGTTTGGCCTGTGGGTGTTTTTTCGATCTTGGTAACTTTGCCTGAAGTGGTCGAAAAGGCGGCTTCCCCGGTTAGGTAGCTTTCGGGCATGTGGATGAGTTGCTTAACGCGCTCAAATCCAGCCGCGGACGGCGCGGTTCCAGCCATACCGCCTGTGTGGAAGGTTTTCATCACCATTTGTGTCATGGGCTCACTCATGGTCTGTCCGCACTTGGCACCGATATTGTCCCCGAGCTCGGGGAGATGACCGTGCTCATCTAGCCCGTAGCAGTGAGCGCAAGTCCCCTCGTGCGCGATACACTTAAGCGGTGAGCGCACGTGTAGCGTCTTGATTCCACGCTTTGTGAGATCAGAGATCATTTGCGGGGAGACAAGGGTGTTTCGTTTGTACCCCGCCTGATCGCGAGCAAGGTAGCGGTCGTAGACTTCAGCACTAGTGATTGGGAATTCGATTCCGTTGTGGGTGCCGCAATCGTGTTTCGTTACGATGTTATCCACCGTGCTTGCAAGGATGTCCTTGTTGAGGGCTCCTGGCTCGGAAGTCTGAAGCGACTTATCAAGCATCCCCTTACGAACGCCGTAGCTTGCAACAAAGTAATCGGAGGTCTTTACACCTTCGGCGTAAGAGCGCTTAATAGGTACCGGAACAGGTCTACCCTTAGCATCTTCAACGATCCCGGGTGACACGATCATTTGTTGAAGCTGAGAGGGCTTGCCGCGAGCGCCCGAATTCACCATGTGCCAGAAGTTATTTTGCTGCGCCTTAAGCTCAGGCTTTACCGCATCAAATGCTTTGTCGGTTGCCTCTCTATAGGTTTGAGCGATTTTGTGGTCGAGCTCTGCGCCAGGTTTATGGGTTGCTCTAAGCCTTGCCACTGTTTCGTCTGCTTTGGCGAACAAAATGTCGCGGGCCTTAGTGTCGACAAGCGTGTCTTTGATACCCGCAGTAAAGCCCTTTTCGTAGGCTTCTTTGTCTCCGAGCGCTTTGAGCTTTAGAACATAATCCGCATACGACTTTGGATCCTCTTTAGCGATCCGCATGTAGAGACTCCTTGCGGCCTTCTCATCAAGCACTTCGTTGACATGGAATTTAGAAGGAAGGACGGAGTTGATCTTTTTCCTGCCCTCAGCCGTGTGCGAAAGAAAGTAAATGCCGATAGTGCTTTCTTGCGCAGGCACCATCATAAGCTGACCAGTACCTGGCTTAAACAGGTTGTTTGAGGGGAGCATCTTGTAAGACTCCCTGACCGCCTCGGTGGAGGTGGGGACATGGATTGTTACCGCGTCACCATCAAAGTCACCGCCAAAACCCGCCAGAACCAAGGGGGGCACTCGAACGGCGAGGCCTTCCGAAATGACGGGCTTAAACGCCATGATGGAGAACTTGTGTAGTGAAGGCGCGCGGTTCATGAGCACTGTGCGGTTATTCATAGCAGCCTGAAGCATTTGCTTTGCTCTGGGCGATTTTTGCTCAATTTCTTTTCTGGCGGTGTCGGCGCCTACTCCAGCTTTAGTGTATTCGCGCATAGTAAACGGGTGGAATATTTTCCACGCCATTTTCTCCGGAATCCCTAGCTCATCAACGTGAAGATCCGGGGCTGCGGTGATCACGCCGCGTCCCACCAGATCCTGACGCTTAGAGATAACCTTTGAGAGAAAGAACCCTGCCTTGGGCTGCGAGTTAGTGATCTGAGAGATGAACCCTTCAATCGGCTGTGCCTTGCCGCGAGTCTCAACGGGCTCAAACCCAGCAAGTTCCCTTGCAGCAGAGTAAAGATCAGAACGAAGATCTTTTTTAGCGGCATCATCCAAGAAGCTCATCACGGGATATTTGAAAGACTCATTCACCACGCCAAGCCTCTGGTAGAGGTAGTTGGCCGGGGCCACTGAGTTTCCAAGTCCCGGGAGCTGGATAATTGGTCTGTGGATCGCTGGGATCACCGGGATAATCTGCCTGATGTAGGCCTCGTCGGGCTTTAGATCTAGCTTCTTAAGCGCGTCAAGGTCGATATCTGTGGTCTCAGTTAGCGTGACCATCTGATCAGTCATCCACGGATTGAGCTTTGTTATGAGCCCAGAAAAGACACCGTACTTGAAATTTGTTTCTCCAGAAAGGCGCATCCAGCCTTCGAATTCCATTTGCGCAACATCCGATGGACTACGCTCAAGAATCTTTGCCACCCTATCTGGTCCCTGCAAAAGCAGCCACCTTAGTGCGCCAAAATGCCCGTAACAAGGGTCTCCCGCTGCTGCATGAAGAATGAGCGGAATGAGCAAAAGCTTCTCAGACCGGTTCCAAGTCTGGTCTCCGCGAGCCTCCGCGCTCTCCCCGTTCATGATTATCAGGTCAGCTAGCTTCTCCGCCAAATTGGCTTTAAGCTCTTCTGGCGCCCGTCTCACCCGGTCTATCGGATTGATTCTGTGTGAAGTCATATCAGAGGGGTTGAAGCAGTAAATCGTATGACCGGCAAGCTTCCTCCAGCCGGAAGTAAGCCGGTACAGCTCCCCGGACTCATAGCCAGGAGTAGCCTCGGTGACGATCATCGAGGTAGCTATCCTCTCAACAAGCTGCGGAATAAAGAAGCCCGTGGATTTCCCTACACCGGTTCGGCCGCAAACCAGGGCGTGAGCATGAGTCCAGCGCTCAGCCACCTGAAGGTACTGGTTTTCCTTAGTTCGTCCGATAATTAGCCTCTTCGGGTCAACCTGGCGCTGGACATAACCGGCAGCCTCAAGCTCCTGCTCAGTGCCCCACCTGGCAGCACCATGGACCGTGCTTGGTTCTTTCTGCGCCCTGGCTGCTTCAGCCCGCTCGGCGTCATTTTGAAGCTCCAAGAAAATCTTGTCGCACCGGCGCTGGCACTCACTTTGGGTGGCTGAGCCTTTGCGCTCTTCCAGCTCTACCTCGACGAACATGCCGCCACCAGTCCTGGCCGATTTGTTCATCAAGCCGCTCCACGGCTAATATCTGGTCAAGTTGCTTGCTCGCGCGAGAGACTTGGTAGCCCAGACGGTCCAGGACGTTAACA
>RGER01000114.1 GCA_009917815.1 Actinomycetota bacterium | reverse complement strand
GTAGCCAGTGGCTCCGCGCGCAAGGCGCCCATGTCATTACCTTGGACATCTCGCTAGAAATGCTGAGAGCTGGCGATCCCGGTCTCGCCCGGGTGCAGGCTGATGGCTTCTGCCTACCCTTTGCTGACCAGAGCGTCGATATCACCTTCTCCTCCTATGGCGCGCTTCCCTTTCTCCCGGATGCCCCCGAAGTCCTCCGGGAGTGGGCCCGCGTCACCCGAGATCTTGTGATTTTTTCGGTAACGCATCCGATTCGCTGGGCGCTTCAAGATGACCCTCACGACCTGACCATCTCGCGCAGCTACTTCGATCGAAATGCTTATATCGAACGAAACGACGAGGGTGATGTGATGTATACCGAACACCATCGCACTATCGGCGATTGGGTAGGCGCAATCGTGAGCGCCGGCATGTCTCTGGAACAGATCGTTGAACCCGAATGGCCCGATCGAAATATCGAAACCTGGGGTGCTTGGAGTCCGGCTCGCGGGAAATTAATCCCTGGAACAGCAATCTTCGTTGCTAGGGTGAAGTAATGCGGCAATATCTCAAAATCTTGCGAATCAAAGAAGCGCGCCGCTTGATACTCAGCACTCTGCCGGCTCGCCTGGCCTATTCGATGGTCGGACTCGCGCTCTTTTTCCACGTGTTACAAACTTCGCACTCGATTACTAAAGCAGGACTCACCATTGGCATTAACGGTTTCTGTGGAGCAATCAGCGCTGGTATTCGTGGTGCGCTCATGGATCGTTATGGACAAACCTGGCTGCTCTACATACTCGTTCCCGCATACGCGCTCATGTTGACGATTGTTAGTTTTTCGTCAAACATCTCTTTACTTCTCGGAGCGGCCGCTGTTCTTGGTTTCGCAGCACCGCCGATCAACATGTCGGCCAGACCACTCTGGAAAATTGCGGTCTCACCAGATCTCTTGCGAGCGTCATATGCCCTGGACGTTATGGCGCTTCATGGAGTCACTATCTTTGGCCCGATCTTGGCGAGCACGATCTCTTTGGGACTTGATGGAAGTTGGGCGCTTCGTACATGCGCGATCCTGCTCTTCATTGGTGGCATGGCCATCGCCACATCGCCCGTCTCGCGCCGCTGGGTGCCTGAAGAGAAGATTCCAGGGGAAGTCTCGCTCTGGAAATCACCAGGGATTCGACTCTTGATGGCTGAAGGTATTTGCATTGGTTTCGGTTGGGGGGCTTTCGATGTGGGCTTACCCGCTAGCGCCACTTTGGCCGATAAGGCTCACCTTGCCGGGCCGATTATCGCCTGCATGGGGGTAGGCACCGTCATCGGCGTCAGCTTCGCCGGCATTATTGCGAAGAAGGTTTCATCGCTGCGCGCAATGAGCATGAGTTACGGAGTCTGGGTGCTCGCTGTCTTGCCCCTGCTCTTCATCTTTCGCCCGACTCCCGCCCTCTTCGTCGTCGCATTCTTGATCGGGCTTGCCGGTGGTCCGCTCCCGGTCTTTTATTGGGAAGTTCTTGATGCCGTACGTCCACAGGGCAGTGCAGTCTCTGCCCTCGCATGGATCTGGGCATTCGAAGGTTCATTCGCCGCTGCTGGAGCCGCAGTCGCCGGGCATATCGCGGAAGTGTGGGGCGCGCGATACGCCTTGGCAATTACTCCTGTGGCAGTGCTCTGCGGTTTCGCTTTGATCATCTTTGGACGCACACTTCTCAAAGCCGCGGATCGAATTCCGAGCGATCAAGAGGTCGGCGATGCGCTGGTGGAGAGTGAGGACGCGGCGCGCACAAATGGCTAGTGAGCGCCCTCATCCCAATTCGTGCCGATACCTACGTTGACATCTAAGGTCACATCCAACGGATAAGCATTCTCCATCTCGCGAATAACGATCTCCTGAACTTTCTCCACTTCTCCGGGAGCAACTTCAATAATGAGCTCGTCATGAACTTGAAGGAGCAAGCGAGACTTCAACTTTGCGACAGTAATTTCTTGATCTACTGCCAGCATCGCAAGTTTCACAATATCTGCTGCGGTTCCCTGGATGGGAGCGTTGAGGGCCATCCGCTCAGCCATCTCTCGCCGTTGTCGATTATCGCTGGCTAAATCAGGGAGAAATCGTTTGCGACCCAGCAACGTCTCTGTGTAGCCCTTCTTGCGTGCCTCCACCACAATCGCCTTGAGGTAGTCGCGAACTCCCCCGAATCTTTCAAAATATGTCTCCATCAGTGTGCGTGCCTCGGCATCAGTGATCCCTAACTGTCCCGCCAGACCGTATGCCGAGAGTCCATAGGCCAACCCATACGACATCGCCTTAATTTGTCGTCGCATCTCGGGGGTGACTGCGGTGGCGTCAACACTGAATACTTGACAAGCAACGGTGGTATGAAGATCTTCGCCTGATGCGAAGGCGGCGATAAGTCCAGCATCTTGTGAGAGGTGGGCCATGATGCGCATTTCGATCTGGCTGTAATCAGCAGTAAGTAGAGATTCGAATCCCGCGCCGGCAACGAAGGCAGCGCGAATTCTTCTACCCTCTTCAGTTCTCACCGGAATATTTTGTAAGTTGGGATCAACCGAGGAGAGGCGCCCAGTGGCGGTAACCGTTTGCGCCAATGTCGTGTGAATGCGTCCATCATCGGCTATAGCCCGCTCTAACCCCTCGACGATCGATTTGAGTTTGGAGAAATCTCGATGTGTCCTAATGACGTCTAAGAATGGGTGCTGGCTCTGAGTGCGTAACCAATCAATCGCATCAGAGTCCGTCGTGAAACCAGTCTTATTCTTCTTGGTCTTAGGCAATCCGAGTTCTTCAAAGAGCACCACTTGCAATTGCTTGGGGGACGCAAGATTGATGTCGTGGCCCACGATCACGGCGCCTTCTTCGGTGGCATGCTGGGCGATGCCGGCGAAGGTACGAGAGAGCTCGGCTAGCGCAGGACGCGAGACTGCAATCCCGGTGGCCTCCATTCGAAAAAGTAGCGCAGTGAGTGGCATCTCCACTGAGTTCTCCACGTCGGATAACCCCGCGCGGAGAATTTCGGGTTCGAGAACTCGAGCAAGTGCGAGAACTGCTTCTGCCTCTGCGATAAGAGGCCCGTCTGTGCCATCGAGATCTAAGGCCAACTCATCGCTGCCGGTGTCGACTGGATACCCCAGGTACCTCTCACAGAGTTCGGAGAGATCTTCGACCTTCTGCCCGGGATTAACTAGATAGGCCGAGATCGCGGTATCTCGGTAAATGCCCTTGATGTCGTAAGTACGTAGTGCGTGCATCAGAGATTTGGCATTATGAGCAATCTTCTTCTCTGCCTCATCAGCGAGCCACGTTTTGAATTCGTCGATAGTGCCCACTTCAGTAATCACCGAAGTGCCCGAACCGGAAGCTCGAGCGATGCGCTCACCCCGTACTGCGATCGCACTCCCCATCAACTCAATGCTCTCCCGAAGCAACTCCGGTTGCAGGCTCTCCTCTACCTTCTCGCCAGAAAGCAAGAGCGGCTTGACACGCTCACGAAGGGCTTTGAATTCAAGAACATCAAAAAGTTCGTGGACCGGTGCGGAAGGTGCTGGCAGTTGGATCAAGTCGCCAATGGTGTACTCAAGCGGTACATCGTGACGAAGAGCGGTCAATTCGCGATTGAGTTTTACTTGCTCGTAGGCCTCTTGTAAGGCTAAGCCAACTTTGCCGGGAATACTCTGACGCGCTTCCAAGAGTTGGGAAAGGCTTCCAAATTCTTGGATCCATTTCGCAGCTGTCTTCTCCCCGACCCCCGGTATTCCAGGAAGATTATCGCTCGGGTCGCCGCGCAGAGCGGCGTAATCAGGGTACTGATGTGGCGTGAGTCCATACTTCTCTTCGAGTGCATCTGGTGTCATGCGCACCAAATCACTTACACCTTTACGTGGATAGAGCACGGTGGTGTGATCATCAATCAGTTGGAAGGAGTCACGATCTCCCGTAGAGATTACGATCTCCATGTGATGTGTATCAGCTTGCGATTTCAGAGTCGCAATGATGTCATCAGCTTCGAAACCAGGAATAGCGATGGACTTTACATTTAGAGCCGTCAACACATCACGAATAAGTTCTACTTGCCCTTTGAACTCGGCCGGTGTTGCTGCTCTCGTTGCTTTGTATTCTGGAAAGACTTCAGTTCGAAACGTCACTCGCGACACGTCGAAGGCCACAGCAACGTGAGTCGGTTTCTCTTCCTTCATCAAGTTAATAAACATGCTGGTAAATCCATATACCGCATTGGTGACCTGACCCGAGGAGGTTGTGAAATTCTCGTACGGAAGCCCATAGAAGGCGCGGTAAGCCAACGAATGGCCATCTAGCAGGAGGAGTTTTTGCTGGGTCACCTGATTGATCCTAGGCTGAACCTATGAATAATTCAGAGATGCCCACCTTGACGGCGGCAATAGATGGAGATTTAGTGGGAAAGAAGCTGGGCGTGAAAGTCCTTGAAGCCTCTTCCACTCGGATTGTGGCAACCATGCCGGTCGTCGGGAACACACAACCCTTCGGCTTACTCCACGGCGGCGCCTCGGTGGCATTAGCTGAGTCTTTGGGCTCCTACGGTGCGGCGCTTCATGCCGGTCCGGGTAAGGCGATCGTGGGCCTCGATATCAACGCCACTCACCATCGAGCAGGCAGAAGCGGATTGGTCACGGGGGTAGCGACCGCACTTGCACTTGGACGCACTATCGTCAGTTATGAAGTCGTAGTGAGCG
>RGER01000113.1 GCA_009917815.1 Actinomycetota bacterium | reverse complement strand
TCGTTGCACGCATCAGCGGTAGTGCCACAAGTGTCGATGAAGGAATGCGCCAAGTCTCCGCACCGGTAACTACTGGAAGTAAAGCTCTCATCGAAGCGGCTCGCGCACTCGACGAGGCTGGGATTCACCCACTCGACATTGGTCTCAAGCGGCCATCGCTCGATGATGTCTTCCTCTCACTCACCGGACACGTTGCCGAGGAGAAGAATGAAGAAGAACCCACCGATCCCCGCGAGAAGCGTCGAAGAATGAAAGAAGCGAAGAAGGGAGCAAAGAAATGACCGCGATCACCGATGCCTTCGTGATTATGAAGCGCCAATTGCTCCAGCTTGTGCGCGTGCCAGAGGTTTTGATTTTCTCGACTATCCAGCCCGTTATGTTCGTGATGCTCTTTCGCTATGTATTCGGTGGATCCATCAGCACCGGGCAACCGGGCGGATATGTGCAACTTCTGATGCCAGGAATTTTCGTACAAACGGTGGCATTTACACTCGCAGGAACAGCCGTGGGCTTGGCTGCCGATATGCAAAAAGGTTTGATCGATCGATTCCGTTCGCTCCCCATCTCGCGTGGCGCCGTAGTCTTTGGCCGCACCCTCGGTGATGCGGCGCTCAACGTGGTTGTCCTCGGAGTCATGGGCATCGCTGGCGTTATTGTCGGCTGGCGCCCGAGCTCGGGCTTCCTGCACATCGTCTTTGGCTTTCTCTTCCTACTGCTCTTCGGATTTGCGATGTCATGGATCGGCGTGATCATTGGCCTATCAGTGCGCGAAGAGCGGGTTGCGCAGAACCTGGTCTTCATTTCGGTCTTCCCGCTCACCTTCCTCTCGAATGCTTTCGCTCCAACTACGGGCATGCCCAAGGCGCTGCAATACTTCGCTGAGTGGAATCCGGTCTCAACCATGGTCGCTGCCTGTAGAGAACTCTTCGGCCTAAAGAATGAATTTGGCGCGACCGCCGGCTCATTCCCCAGCTCGCATCCATTGGCAATGTCCTTGATCTACATGGTGTTGATCATGGCAGTGTTCATGCCTATCAGTATCCGCAAGTACATCAAAGCGGCAAATAAGTAAGGCTACTTAAAGCCCTTCTTAGACTCTTCGCGCAGCGCCGCACGTGTTGGTTCGCCGGACGCCCACCATAATCCAAAGGCCGCAACCATAGCTAGCGGAAAGAGCGCTGCGCTGACAGAACTTGCTCGATTAAATGCGTTGATAATCGCCGTGAGGGCAAAAATAATCGCGAAAAGTCGCACGGTTTTGTCTGGCCTGAAAAGGACTCGAAGCGCACCGAGTGCCATCACGATTGCCGTCGCGCTCACTAATCGGTCTGTGGAGGGTACGTGATCAACCCGGACACCAAGCGGTATGCCGGCGATCACACTCAACTGCACCAAGATGAAGAGAATGAGAACTAAAAGAGTAATTCGTTTCATGCGGCACGTCCTTCATCTTTCCTGATTCGTCGTCCCAGTGAACGCGTTGCCAGCCAGCCGATCAATAAGAATCCACTGGCCACAAAAGCGGCATTTCTACTCGCCGTAGAGAACGCTGCCTTCGCTTCGATAGCTACATCTGCAGTCGCAGGGTTTGTTTGTAACCCAATAATGGATCCGCCTGCAGATCGCACCACCCCATCGGTGAGGGCCATTCGCGTAGCCGCCGGGATCTGACTTTGGCTTTCAAGGCGAGAGTTGAGAGAGGTGCCCAGCGAGGAGAAGAGGACAGTGCCCAAGATTGCGATACCGAGCGCGGAACCTATCTGTCTCGTCGTGCTCGCGATTCCAGAGCCTTGTCCGCTCTTTTCCATAGGAACTTCAGCAAGCACCACACCCGTCAGTTGTGCTGTGGCCAGACCTACTCCCATGCCGTAGATAAAGAGTGGGATCACGATGAGCCAGGTCGAGGTAGTCGGTGAGATCACCAGCGCGATCGCAGCAACACCAATAAGCTCCAACAATATTCCTAGCCTTACTACTGCGACCGGTCCGCGTTTAGCACCGACCGGTCCACCAGCGCCGCTTGCAACGAATGATCCAATTGCGAGTGCAAGCAAAACTACGCCTGTGCCAAAAGCCGAGTAACCACGAACATTTTGGAGCCAAAGCGGCAAGGAGAAGAGGAGTCCGAACTCACCAAGACTCACAATTGCGGATGCAATATTTGCATTACGGAAAGAATTAATTTTGAAAAGCGAGAGGTCGAGCAGCACCGGTTTCCCAAGTGCATTGAGTTTCAATTGCACTTTCGCGAAGATAAAGATGACGATGATGCCTACTACGAAAAAGAGTGGAATCGGGGAAATCCCCCACGTCCAGTTGATGCCTAGTAGCGAACGATCGCCAAGGCTCCCCCACCAACCGTAGGTACGCCCTTCAATTAATCCGAAAACAATCGCACCGATACCCAAGACTGAGAGCAAGGCACCTACGTAATCTGCCCCGTTCTCCGCTTCCCCGCGTGACTCTTTCACGCACAGGGATACTCCAGCTAACACCAACAACCCAATCGGGATGTTGATCCCGAATGCCCAACGCCAGGTGAAGTCAGTAGTAAGCCAGCCACCCAAGAGCGGCCCCAGTGCGGCGGTGCCTCCAATGGTGGAGCCCCATACGGCGAAGGCGATACCGCGCTCCTTCCCAAAGAACGTCGAGTTGAGCAGAGAAAGAGAGGTCGGCAACATCATGGCGCCACCGATGCCCTGAACTAAACGTGCTGCGATAAGCAGGTTGCCACTGCTCGACGTAGCTGCCACCACGCTCGAGATGATGAAAACCAGCACACCGAGCGAGAACATCTGACGGCGCCCAAACCGATCCGCAAGTCTTCCAAAAACCAAAAGCAACGAAGCGAAAACCAAGGTGTATGTCTCTTGGATCCATTGAGCTTGCGTAGAGGTGATCTTGAGATCTTCAATAATGGTGGGCACTGCCACATTCACGATCGTCGCATCAACGATAATCATTGAAACGCCCAGGGCGATAAAGAAGAGCCCTACCCAACGCTTCTTATCCATCAAGCGCGACCAAAGTCGTCTTCGAAACGCTCAATATCATCCTCGTCAAACGAAGTACCGGTTTGGACTTCGACAAAGACCACTTGATCCACCGGTGCCGAAATTCGATGCTTAGCCATCACGGGGATATCGATACTTTGGCCTGCTCCCAGTTGGTGGATAACCCCATCTACGGTGACCTCTGCATGACCCGAAATGATCAGCCAGTGTTCAGCCCTAAATTCGTGACGTTGGTAGGAGAGACGCTTGCCCGGATCAACCCAGACACACTTCACCTGATGGTGGGCCGCGCTCTGCAGCACTTCGTAATGGCCCCAAGGGCGCACGTTCTCGCTCATCACCTCCCTACTCTATGGGCAATTGCGCCTGATAAGGCGCAATACCAGGCGAGCGGTAGGCTGATCTCAATGAATACTTCCACCGAAACGCCCGCCCCCACGCCCTCGGCAACGGCCCTACCGACTCCCCTCTTGCGCGGAGTCATCCACCTCGTCATGTCTCCACTCGCCCTCGTGGCCGGCCTCACTTTGGTGACTTTGGCGGCCTCTCTACGCGGTCGGATTGCTGGCGCGCTCTACACGCTCACCGCCGTCTTGCTCTTCACCTGCAGCGCGCTCTACCACCGCGGAAAATGGAGACCTGAAGTGAAGGCAGTGTGGCGCCGTATCGACCACGCCAACATCCCCATCCTTATTGCCGGCACTTACACTCCCTTTGCACTCTTCTTACTTTCTAAGACGAGTTCGATTGTCATGCTCTGCGTTATCTGGGGCGGCGCGATAGCAGCAGCTACATTCCGCGTCCTCTGGATGAATGCTCCCCGGTGGCTTTATGTACCGGTATATATCGCGCTCGGCTGGGTGGCCATTATTTATATGCCCACTTTCTGGCAACGGGGTGGCGTCCTCGTCTGCTCACTCATCATCCTCGGCGGCGTTTTCTATTCCGTCGGTGGAATCTTCTACGCCCTCAAAAGACCGAATATCTCCATCAAGTGGTTTGGCTTCCATGAGCTCTTTCATGCACTTACTGCAGCCGCTTTCATCGCACAATTTATTGCCGCACTACTTGTAATCCTCTCACCACCCGCCTGATCCCAACCTGCCGGATCCCAACCTGCCAATCCCACCCTGTCTCACTCAAGGATTCAAAATGACTCATCGCTCAGCGATTTTCGCCCTTGCCGACAAGTACATCGACGAACTGGCAACTATCAACCCCATCACGGCAACGAATTTAGGAATCCCCGGTCATGATGACAAGTTGCCTGATTACTCACTCGCCGGGAGCCAGCTTCAGGAAAATCACTTTCGGAATACCTTGAGCGCCCTCAAGAAGCTCACTCCCATTGACGATGTTGATCGTATCGCCGCTGAAGTTTTCAAGGAGCGCCTCGAATCCTCGCTTGGGCTTTACGAGTCGATGGAAATGCAACGAGTCATTTGCGCGCTCGCATCCCCCGCCTCTGATATTCGACAAGTCTTTGAGATGATGGACGCATCAACTCCCGAGGGAATCAACAACATTATTGCCAGATTACATGCTGTGCCGCGCGCATTGAATTCCTGGCGAGAAAGTCTGCGCGACTTACATCTTGATGGAATGGTGGCACCTCGCCGCCAAGTACTTTCAGTGGCTGAGCAAGTTGGATCTCACGGCGCTACGGGATATCGCACATTTGCGTCGGGCATCAGAGCTGGAAATGCGCAATCAAAATTAGACCA
>RGER01000112.1 GCA_009917815.1 Actinomycetota bacterium | reverse complement strand
CCAGACCACCCCCGCGCCAGTGCTAGCTTTGCGTACCGTCACTTATTGCACTGAAAACGAGGAGACCCCTTGACAGCTTGAGGTACACATGCCATCATTTATTATAAATAAATGATGTTTATTATACCTAAACGGAGAACGCAATGGATCATGTCAGTCCCTGGGCTACTGCCCCTAACCTTCCGTCTACGCACTATGTAGATAACCGAATCTATACGGATCCGGTGATTTTCGAGGAAGAGCGAGAGAAAATCCTGGCTGCAACGTGGCGGCTTGTCTGTCACGAATCGGAACTGCCAGAACCCGGCGACTACCGGGCGAAGGAAATCGCCGGGGTACCGGTTGTCATCCTGCGCAGCGAGGACCGGTCGATTATGGCGTTCTTTAACGTTTGCCCACACCGGGGCGCGCGCCTAGTGCGCGACGAGCGTGGAAATGCGAAGAAGGGCCTGCAGTGCCTTTATCATCTATGGACGTTTGCGCTCGACGGTAAGTGCACAAGCATCACCCGAAGCAAGGGATATGACGGCTGCAGTCTGAAAAAAGACGACGTTGGACTGCGCTCTGTCCGAACGGAAATCTTCTGCGGCATGGTGTTCGTTTGCCTGAAGGACGACGTGCCACCACTCGAGCAATTCTTGGGTGGTATGGCGGACCATATGAAGACCCACCTTGGCCAGGAAGAGCTTGAGGTATTCCATTACCATCGCGCGATCATCAATACGAACTGGAAGCTCTTCGTAGACAACAACTCCGAGCTCTATCATGAATTCCTGCATGTGCTGAACCGGCGCACCGCCGTCGCACACAAGAGCTATCACGAACGCAATTGGTTGCTTTACCAGAATTCCCACAACATCATTCAGCAGGGTGTAATTCACTACGACAGTTACGGGCTGGGGGAGCGGAGCGAGGGCGCATTGCCGGGAATGCAGCCGAACGGCATGGTCGTCATGCTGCTGTTTCCTGACGTGATGCTCAATATTCGCGCGACCGTGATGCGTATAGACACAATGACGCCACTCGCACCCGGCAAGACCCTCGTCGAATGGCGCGGCGTAGGGCTCAAGTCCGATACACCGGACGTCCGCGCAATGCGGATCCAGCACCACAATGAGGTATGGGGACCGGCCGGTCGCAATCTCCCAGAGGATATCGCCGCCGTCGAAACGCAGTGGGAGACCATGGTCCAGGGTGGATCGCGATACAGCCTCTTTGCCAGGGAAGAAGGGCTGAAACCGCAGGACGATGCCAACCTCCGCGCCTTCTATCAGGAATGGGGTCGGTGCCTTGGACGCGCGCCGAATGATCCGTTCAGGCACGGTAATGTGGATACCGATGTTTCTCATTCAATAAAGGAGATCACCAATGTCTGACGTCGCAAGCCAACTCTTCGAGCGTGAAGCGATACGCGAGCTGATTGCGCGCGTGGGGCGGCTGCTTGACACTAAGGATTTTGCTGCCGTCATCGCTTCCTTTGCAGAACCGGGGAGCTATGTGTTGCGCGCATACAGTCCCGAGATTGGCAAGGAAATGATTTGGATGTCGGTTAAACGCGCCGAGCTTCTACGCCTGTTGAAGGAGTCGGCGGAACATGTGCATGACCTGGCCGACCGGACGCATCAGATCACTGTGGATCAAATCAGCCTCGAAAAAGGCGAGGCATTGGCGCGGTCGACCTTTTCAGTGTTCCGTACTGACATGAAGGGACAGAGCGACCTGTTCGCCGTGGGCCACTATGAGGATCGGCTCGTGAAAAACGGAGACACCTGGCTCATCGACAGCCGGACAGTACGGCTCCATACGCGCATGTTCACAGTGCCAACCCCCTTGCCGCTTTAACGAGATAACTGATGAATACGCAACCGATCAAGCTATGTGCCAGGACCGACATTCCGGAGGGTGAGATGATCGAAATGTCCGTCCCGGGCACTGACAACAGCCTGCTCTTGGTCTCTACCAAAGGAGCAATCCGTGCCTTCCAGAACAAGTGTCCACATATGGACATCCCGCTTTGCCAAGGCGCCTTTGATGGTGAAGTAATCACTTGTACAGAACATCTTTGGCAGTTCGACGCACAGACGGGCGCCGGGATTGAACCCGAGGACGCAAAACTGCAACAGTATCCTGTGAGCGTCATCGGCGACGAGGTGTTCGTCGAACTCCCGGAAGCGGCCGAGTAATTGCCTGGTCTTGCCGGATAGAACCAGCAAGACCAGGCAATAAAGGCGGATATCGCCCATTTCTTTCCGCACTAGTGGAATCCTCATCACCAACTGCCGGACTCTCGACTAATGACCATGCCTCATCGAATCCATTTTGACGCCGCCAACGGCTTCGACGCTGCAACGGACGAACCGCTCCTGATTTCAGGCCTGCGGGCAGGCTATGCGCTTCCGTATGAATGCGCGACAGGAACTTGTGGCTCATGCCGTACCCAGATCATTGAAGGTGCTGTCGTCGTCCGCTGGCCGGATGCGCCCGGGCTGCCCGAGACAAAGCGCCAAGAGGGCCATGTGCTCCTGTGCCAGGCATTACCACAGAGTGACTGTAGATTGCCGGACGCGTTATGTAAATCGCGGGACGCGAGTCTACCCCCGGTCCGCATCGTGAAGGGCCGGGCAAGCGCGGAAACTGAGACGAGCGATATCGCACGCGTGATGGTTCAACTCGACGAGCCGATTACTTTCCTCGCCGGCCAATACGCATTGTTTGAAGTGCCCGGCGTCACAGGATATCGCGCCTACTCGATGGCAAACACCGGCAATACGCTGACCTCCACTCTCGAGTTCTATATCCGCCGCGTCCCGGGTGGCGTGTCATCGCCAATTCTGCTCGGGGCGCGCGACATCCCCTTGCGCCTGGTGGTGCCGGTGGGTCACGCATTCATCGATGCGACCGCACAGCGCGATATACTCTGCGTCGCCGGCGGTACCGGCCTCGCGCCTATCCTGTCGATTGCGCGCGATGCGCTATCCCGCGGCCTGCTTCGCAAGCAGCGTCTGGATATTTTTATCGGAGTAAGGACGCCCGCCGACATTTTCGCGACCGCGTCCCTCCAAGAGCTCATTGAGGCGGCTGGAGGGGCGGTGCGAGTTACCTGGGCCATTTCGGAAGCGGGCGAGTTCGCGGATTGGAAAGGCGAACGCGGCTATGTACATGAGGTGGTCGCCCGCAGTGCGGGAGACCTTTCTGCGCGCCAGGTCTATATGGGGGGGCCGCCCGCCATGATTGATGCCATGGTACGTTTGCTGCTCAAGTCACGGGTTAAGCGATCCCAGATTCGCTTCGACAAATTCGCTTAATCCTCACGGATCAGATGATGGGACAAGCATATGGAACAGGACAGCAAGGGCCAGGCAAAGGGCGCCCTCATGAAGTCGCTTGACAATGCATTGACGCTTCTTGAGCAATTTACCCCCGAGGCGCCGGCATTCGGGATCACGGAGCTCGCGACAAGGCTCGGCCTCAACAAAGCGACCGTTTTCAATATGCTCAAGACACTTGAAGCACACAGCCTGGTCGAGCAGCTTTCCGACACCAAGAAATATACCCTTGGTCACGGCATCATCGTGCTTGCGGGCACCAAACTGGCCCAAAGCGAGCTGTCCCATGTGGCAAGACCTCATCTGGCCCGGCTTTCCCATGAGACAAACGAAACAACCCATTTGGCGATCCTCCATCGCAACGAACTGCTCTACCTCGAAAAGATCGAGAGCAGCCAGCCGGTGCGCGTGGCGGCGCGCATAGGAGGAAGGGCGCCGCTGCATTGCACGGCAAACGGAAAGGTCCTGCTCGCCTTTCAGCCTAATGAAGTGATCGAAGAAGCGCTGCGCGCGCCCCGAGCCCGATACACGGAAAATACGATCGTCGACCCGGCCGTGCTTCGCAGTCAGCTTGCCGAGATCCGACAAGCCGGCTACTGCATCGAACGGGAAGAATTCATTGCCGACATCCGGGGCATCGCGGCGCCGGTCTTCGACTTCAACGGCACGGTTATTGCGGCAATTGCCGTCGTCGGACCGTCCGCACGGATTACAGAAGGGCAGATCGAAGCGCTTGTGCCACTCACCTTGCGAACAGCAGAATCGATTTCCCGTAGCCTTGGCCATAAACCGTATAAAGACGCTTGAAAGCGGATCTCGGACAGGACCTGCGTCACCGGCAGAGTCAGACCACGCGATTGATGGCGGCGACTTGCATCAGTCCCGTTTCGCTGGAGATGCCGGGGATTGCGCCGGCAGCCGCGCGTGAGTGTCGTGACTACCGGCATTCTGTTTATTTCATTAAGGCTTTAGCTTCTTCGAGCAGTTTTTTCCCGTCATAGCCTTTAGCAGTCACGTCCTTCACCCATTCGGCCACGACACCTTCAGAAGCCGCTTGCCAGCGTTGAACTTCCGCAGCCGGCACTGTGTAGAAGATATTCTTGCGATCCGCGGCGATCTTGCGTCCGGGCAGCCCGGACTCGGCGAACACCCTTCCTACCCAAGCCGACGCCTCGGGCCCGCTGTTTGCGTCGATAACCTTTTTCAAGTCGGGCGGCAGGCTGTTATACTTGGCCGGGTTCATTGCAAAGATGAATACCGAGTTTGAGATCTGGCCCGACGATGGATCCAGTTCGGTGTGGAACTGTGCGATTTCCTCCAACTTCAACGCGGGCGAAACTTCCCATGGGATCAACGCGCCATCAATCACTCCTTTGGCCAGTGATTCGGGGGTCTGCGGCAGCGGCATTGGCAC
>RGER01000111.1 GCA_009917815.1 Actinomycetota bacterium | reverse complement strand
AACAAAGAAGGAACCAGCAGACCACGTATCGGTGTCCTCGTCGTTGAGCACCATTCCCTTACGCGCGCGAATCTTTAAAACCGCAGCCCGGACGGCCGCAACCTCCGCGCGCTCACCCACATTAATCTCGAGTTCGGCTGCGAGTTCTGGATAAGTAATATCGTTACTCATCTCTCCTAATCGCAATTGGAAAGTGACTTCTAGTACCGCGAAGCGATCGACTTCTTTCTTAAAAAGCGAGGTACGGTAGCCGAAGCCACATTCAGCCGCTGCAAAAGTTCGCACCTCACCGGATTTACGATCAAAGACTCGCACACGCGCAACTGATGCGTTGAGTTCTCTTCCATACGCTCCGATATTTTGGATGGGAGCGGCGCCCACAGTGCCAGGTATGCCACTCAAAGTTTCTAAACCCGCGCAGCCCGCTTCGATGGTGGTGAGTACAAAGTCATCCCAATTCTCACCAGCGCTCACGGTCCACGTAGCACCGCTACATGCATCTACCTCATGAGCAATGCCCTGCGTACTTACTTTGATCAGTGGCCGTTCACATCTACTACCCACAAAGAGCAAATTCGAACCACCGCCAACAATGAGTGCATCGGGAAACTCTTTCAGCGCCGCGATAAATTCCGACTCGGTATTGACTTCTACAAAAGTGGCAATCTCTCCCCCTACCCGGAGGGTGGTGAGATCTGCTGCTCGAGTTGTCATGGTGTGAGCGTAGGCGTTTGCTAGCGACGAGGCGAGAGAATCTCGCTACGTCCACGAAACTTCGCCAATATTCGGTCGTAATTCTTCTTCGACTCCCGCTCCCGCATTGCTGGCTCAGAATCGTGGTATCCCCGATGGCGCCGCTGTTCAAGAGGGAGATCGAGAGCCACGAGCCGCCCACCGTGCGCGCGCAACTCCAGAGAAAGTTCTAGATCCGCATTTCGATAAAAGATCGCTTTAGCATGTGGTGCCTCGGTGGCAAGTAACGCCTCTCTACGCACCGCCATGAAGTACCCAAGCAGTACATCGACCTCGCCCGGGCCTCGATCGTCAACAGTGCGCCAAGCATCTTCAATGTTCACCAATGCGCCGCGCCATCCTGCTGCGACGACGCCAGGTTGCGCGAAGGCCGCGTCGAGTGCGGGAATCGGATTCTCTAGGAGCACTGTTGAAGGATCCATCAAGATGATGTTCTCCGCGTGGAACTTCTCAGATGCCGAGCGCATTACGGGACCCCAGCCTGGATCTCGCGTGAGGTGGAGTTCGTGGATATCAGGCACTGATGCCAGTTGATGAACCCCATGTGCGACTTTCGCATCCCCCGACACATCAACAAGTAAAACGGCCACTTCAGATGCAAAAGCTCGCAGAGCCGCAGTGCAGGCCTGAATATCTTCCAACCAACCATCTACTTTGATGACGGCGAGGTAGCGCGCATTAGGGCGCGTTTCTGGAACATCATCAAAAGAAGTGAATGTTTCGAATGCGGGTTGTGGTGAGAGTTCATACGAACCCGGAAGATCTCTTATTTGCCAACCAAGAAGTGTGATCTCTTCTCTCAGCTGGTCGGCAAGCGCAAAGTTCTTCGTAGCCTTGGCATCCATACGCGCTTCGGCGAGCGCGATGACATCAACGGGTATTTCACTCATCGCAAACGACAACGGCTCGAGCCTGGCCAAGCACCTTGACCCCGTCGCTGATCGCCAGGATCTCAACCTTCGCGCGATGACCAGGGAGTAGCTCTGTAACCGAGCCTGTAAAAATAACGGTTGCGGGTACATCTGCCGGCACAATTACCGGCTTGGTGAAGCGCACACCAAACTCAACAAGTGCGGTGATGTCGCCCACCCAATCGGTGATGAACTTCCCAGCAAGTGCCATGGTGTACATACCGTGAGCGATGAGATTAGGGAGCCCTACACTTTTCGCAAATGCTTCGTCTTGATGAATGGGATTCTGGTCACCGCTGGCATCTGCATATCTTTTGAGATCTGCGCGAGTGATCTGAAAACTTCGCTCCGGCAAAGCGGTGCCAACCGCTAGTGAAGAATAAGAGATTCGGCTCATTTCTCTGGACCCCGAAAGAAGAGCACAGCCCAGGAGCGCACTACCAACTCGTTATTGCTTGTGAGATCGCAACGGGTAGTGATGATGTCGTTTCCGGCTACCGATTTAATGGCGTCAATCACGGTTTCGCAATCAAGCGCATCGCCTACACGAATGGGACGGTGGTATTCAAATCTCTGATCGCCATGCACCACCCGATTCCAGTCAAGACCTAGTTCTGAACTCTTCATCATCGATTCAGATTCCGCGAGCGCTAACTTGATCGCAAAAGTGGGCGGTGCGATATCTCCTGAGGGTTCACCGATGGCATGTAGGAATGCATGCACCTCATCAACTGAAACAATGTGCGCTACGTCGGCGCGGTAGGTGCGCCCTACGAATTCAGCAGAGAGAGCCATGAGGCTCGGTGATTAGCGAGTCTCGCGGTGAACGGTCGACAACTTGCAGCGTGGGCAGAACTTCTTCAGCTCCATGCGGTCTGGATCGTTACGACGGTTCTTCTTGGTGATGTAGTTGCGCTCTTTGCACTCTACGCATGCCATGGTGATTTTTGGCCGAATGTCGGCGCTCTTGCTGGCCATGACGGCTCCCCTCAAAACCTAGAAACGAAACCCAACCGGGCTTCCCGTTGACTCCATGAACGTGCCTCTGGAACGTGAGAAGGCTACCCGGAGAGGTACCTTTCCGGAAAATCGTGCGTAAGTCGCCAGACTTACCCACTCATGCCCACTCGTTCCCAGCCCTACTTGTCGTACTTTGTAGCGGAGGCCGGACTTGAACCGGCGACACAGCGATTATGAGCCGCTTGCTCTACCAGACTGAGCTACCCCGCCCCAGCTCCGCACGCCTCAGCAAGCCAGATGCCCGTTGAAGAGGGAAGAACCAGGGCCCCCTTACGGAATCGAACCGTAGACCTTCTCCTTACCATGGAGACGCTCTACCTACTGAGCTAAGGGGGCTCGCCACTGCCCCCGAAGAGGCTTCAGCCCGCCCAGGGTACACGGCGGCTCCGAGGGGCGCGAAATCCGCGAGCCGCCCTCCCGCCAATCACTGGGCTACTCACTGGGCTACTCACTGGGCTACTCACTGGGCTACTCACTGGGCTCCCACTCGGCCGCCAGACGGCGCAGCGTCGCCTCCGCAACTCCTACCTGGGTCGGATCACTCCCCTGCACGAGTCCCAGAAGGTAAGCCGCCACTGGCGCCGCTGGTCGAGTCACCCCATGCGCGACCTCCTTAGTGAGATCTAGGATGGCCGCGATATCGATAGGTAGCGCTATCCCGAGTTCTTGGGTCGCCCGTGCGCTCCACCGCTCTACTTCGTTCATCTTCCTCCCTATATTCCTGCACTGCCAATTCCTGCTCTGCGTCGCAAGATCTCTTCCACTCTTCTGAGATCTTCCGGGGTATCCACATCAATCAACATATCGGGGTTACTCACTCTCACCGGCCGATAATTCATCTCCGCGAGTAGTGATTTCATTGAAGCATTTGTTGCAGTGGGAAGCGATTGGAGAGCAACTCTTAAGGCCGAAACTTTGAAGATCGAAACCAAATAACTTTCGTGCACGCCATCGGAAGCCACCAGAGCAGTATCAGTCGGCCGCCACTGAGCCATCAATTCATCGACGGCTCCCAAGACGAGCGGAACATCGACCGAGACGACCGCGACTCTATCGGCAGTGATACGGCTCAACGCCTCTGCGATGGCTGCCACCGGTCCCCCGCCTTTCGGTTCCTCTTGCAGAAAGGTGATTCGCTCATCTGTGACTTCAAGTGGTGGCCCCACGACGATAATCTCAGTTGCTGACTGCAGTGCGGAGAGCACGCGAACAAAGCAACTCTCTCCGCAAATGTTCAAGGTTGCTTTATCGGTACCGCCCAGGCGACGCGCGCTTCCCCCTGTCAGCAAAATAGCTGCGAATTCAGACATGCGAGAAGTCTACGGATACGATCGACCTATGATCATGGAGACTGCATATATCACCGTGTCCCCTGGGCGCGCTGATGAATTTGAAGAGGTATTGAGGGGCGCGCTCGATATCGTTCGTGAAGCCGAGGGATTTATCGACGTTCATGTACACCGTGGCATTGAGCGCCCCGACGTAGTGATGCTCGCGATCGCTTGGGAGAGTTTGGAGGCACATACGGTCGGGTTTAGAGAATCCTCCAGATTTACGGCTTGGCGCACGGCTATTTCACCCTTTTTTGCCGCGCCGCCCGAAGTCGAACATTGGATTCTGAGGTGATTATTGATTTGGGGTGGTTACAGAGATTTCAATGACACCCTGGTGTGAATCGGAAAATGATTTGTAGTGCCAATTCCGGATCGTAAAATCGAAATTGAGATCTTGAAACGTTTTTCCAGATATTCGGGCAATAAAGTCGTTCTTGGTGTCCCGCTCAATCTCTAGCAGGGCGCGCTCTTTAAATTTAATTAGATCTCTCTCTAAGCAATCGATAATCTCCGCAGGACCTTGAAAATCTTCCTCAGACGCATCAATCTCCTCATCTACAAAGGAACCTATTTGCACAGTTGGAATCAGATTCACTTGGGAGATTCGATCAATAAGTCGAGCAACTACGCTGAATAGCCGGGGATGATTCATCGATTCAATTTGCAGATGCGCTCTCAGCCTGGCGTCTTGAAGTGTTGCCGAACGGCGCAACTCTGGAGAGAGTAGGT
>RGER01000012.1 GCA_009917815.1 Actinomycetota bacterium | reverse complement strand
GAAGATGGAAATCTTGACCCTGCGCAATATGCGTTAGGAAGAGCGGTACTTACTCGTTCTGGTCGGTTGATTGCTGACGCTCTTTTGCATGCTTTCTCCGGCGTCTAATGATCAAGAAGGTAACCACAAGTATTAACAACGCGAAGAATGAGTAGCCCATCCGCGAGATGATCTTCTCTACTTTGGCAAGATTATCGCTGGCTATGCGCCCAATGATCAGCGCGGCTGGTGCCCAGATGGCTGCACCGAGTGCGTTGCCCAGAAGGAAGCGACCATATTTCATTCTCATGGTGCCGGCGATTGCCGGGACAAGCGCGCGCATCACAGCGACGAAACGTCCAAGGAAGACAGCCCATGGTCCGTGCTTGTGCAAAAACTCTTCGGCCTTATTCCAATGCTCTTCCGAGACACGTCTGCCCGGCTTTGATGTGCGTAAGCGCGGCCCGAGTATGCGTCCGATTTCATACCCAGTTGAGTCACCAATAATGGCTCCCAAAATCGCGATGGGTATCAGGATTGATAATTTCAAATGTCCCGTTGCGGTGGCTGCCCCTGCCACGATAAGCGTGGTTTCAGCGGGGAAGACGAGGCCTACAAACGCCGCGCCTTCGGCGATGGCCGCTACGGCCACGATCACGTAGACCCACGGGCCAGCGGCGGCGACGAGGTCGAGAATGTGTGAGACGAAAGTACTGATCATGGCGTGTCTATCCTAGGGGTGCACCGAGGAACGCGTCTGTGATGCCGTACGGTGTTCACATGTCTTCTCACACTATTCATCTCATCCTCGCCCTGATTCTCTGCTTGATCTTCTTGCTCTCCGGCCTCATGAAGGCCAGCGGCAATGAGAAGGGGCTCGCTGGCACTCGCGCGATCAACGTTCCGGATGGTCTTGGTCGATTTACTGGAGCGCTTGAGGCGCTCGGCGCGCTCGGTATCCTGATTGGCTTCAAGCTCACGCTCTTCGCATGGCTGGGATTCGTCGGGCTCTGGCTGATAATGGCAGGCGCTATCTTCTTCCACTTCCGTGCCAAAGACACCAAAGGTGCCATACCCGCATTCGTCATGCTGGTGCTCCTCTCTGTCGCGATCATTACCATCAACGCGTAGCGCACCGTGGCGAGTTCCGCAGGCGCGTTGGCGCTGGTCGGAGATTTACTTCTCCGGCGGTGATCCCTATCTCTTAGCAGAAGCGATGGCGGGGAGTGCGCTCTGGGAAGCTGTTCTTGGTGCTTACTTAGATGGCGCCTCACTAGCCGGCTGCAGCGCTGGAGCGATGGCCATCTGCTCGCATCTCGTCGAGTTTCGTACTTTGGGGCGCCACTCTCGACCTGGTCTCGGATTAATTGCCGACCTGCAAGTCATTCCACACTTTGATCGGATGCATGTGGCCTCGCGAGTTCGATCACTCTCTGGAAAGCCGTGGTGGGAGGTGCCCACGTTAGGAATAGATGAGATGACAGCCGTGGTCTGGGAAGGTGGGCGCTGGCAGGTCCGGGGTCGAGGCGCGGCCTACCTCTTTGGAGATCCAGACGAAGAGCGAGTGGTGGCCCGCGCTGGGCAGGTCCTCGAGCTACCCCAACCCGTGGACTCGCATAGGGGTTAACTTCCACCTAGAATTGGCACTCGCATACGGACAGTGCCAAGAGTGACAGTGCCAAGAGTGGGCGCGTGAGAGAGCGGAGGTGCCATGAGCAGGAAGCTCGAGGTCCTTCGCGCCATTGTGGAAGATTACGTCGCCACCGAAGAGCCCGTGGGCTCTAAATCCCTCGCCGAACGCCATGCGTTGGGTGTCTCGCCGGCCACTATTCGCAATGACATGGCGCTCTTGGAAGAAGAAGGTTTCATCACCCAACCTCATACGAGTGCGGGCCGAGTACCTACCGACAAAGGTTATCGACTCTTCGTAGACCGACTCGCTGGTGTAAAACCTCTCTCGGGTGCCGAGCGACGTGCCATCGAATCCTTCCTTGAAGGCGCAGTCGATCTCGACGACGTCATCGGTCGCACTGTTCGATTGCTTTCGCAGATCACTCGTCAAGTTGCAGTGGTGCAATACCCCTCGCTTACTCGCTCAACAGTGCGCCACATCGAATTAGTCAATCTCGGCACGCGTCGAGTCATGATTGTGCTCATCACGGATACTGGTCGTGTTGAGCAACGTATTCTTGATGCGAAAGAAGAAGTCTCCGACATTATGCTCGGCGAATTACGCGCCAGAGTAAATGCGCTCTGTGTAGGAAAGCGACTCAACGAACTTCCTGACCTACTCATTTCTGTTGCGCCACGCACTGACAAAGAAGATCATGTTCTCTCCAGTCTTGTGGTCTCCACCATTCTTGAAATGGCAATCGAACAGAGCGAGGAACGAATTGTGCTTTCGGGAACAGCAAACCTGGCACGGCTCGGAACAGATTTCTCGCATTCGGTTCGTCCAGTACTCGAAGCACTCGAAGAACAAGTAGTGCTTCTTAGACTTCTGGGAGATGCTGCCGAGAGTATGACGGTACGCATCGGACACGAACACGAACTGCATAGTTTGCAAGGCACATCGCTCGTGGCAACCGGGTACGGTCGCGCGGGAGAGCCAGTGGGAACGATGGGAATCCTTGGGCCTACACGCATGGATTACCCGGGGAGCATTGCCTCTGTCCGAGCGGTGGCGCAGTACGTGGGACATTTCTTGACGGAAAGTGGTTCGTAGAGTGGCCGATCATTACGTAACGCTGGGTGTCGCACGCGAGGCCAGCGCAGATGAGATCAAGCGCGCGTATCGCAAGTTGGCGCGAGAGTTGCATCCGGATGTGAATCCAGATCCCACTACACACGACAAATTCAAGGAAGTCACCGAAGCGTACGAAACCTTAAGTGACCCGCAGAAGCGCCAGAACTACGACATGGGTGGCGCGAGCAGCTTTGGTGGCGGAGGTTTTGGTTTCGGCGATGTAATGGATGCTTTCTTCGGTGGTGGTGGTTCCCGTGGACCTAAGCCACGAGTGCGTCGAGGACAAGATGCGCTCATTCGGGTTGAGATCGATCTTCATGATGCAGTCTTTGGTGTTGATCACGAACTGCAGGTAGATACGGCCGTGGGTTGTGAAAAATGCGATGCCACCGGGTGCACACCAGGCACCTCCACTAAAATCTGCGATATTTGCCGCGGGCGCGGAGAAGTTCAGCAAGTAGTGAAATCATTCCTCGGTCAAGTGATGACGAGTCGGCCCTGTAACTCTTGCCAAGGCCATGGAAGCACCATCATTTCTCCTTGTGTCGAGTGTGCCGGAGATGGGCGTGTGCGATCGCGTCGCACGATAGAGATTCATATCCCTGCAGGTGTCGAGAGTGGATCGCGATTGCGGCTTGATGGTCGGGGCGAAGTAGGCCCAGGCGGTGGGCCGGCTGGTGATCTCTATGTTGAAATGGTGGTGAGCCCACATCCTTCAATTGTGCGAGAGGGAGAGGACCTCCATCTCCCGATTTCAATTCCCATGACGGCAGCAGCGCTCGGTGCCACTGTCGAGGTCGAGACTCTTGATGGGATGCAAGAGGTCGACATTAAGCCTGGAATTCAAAGTGGAGAACGGATTATTTTGCGTGGGCTTGGTGTGGGACGCTTGCGCCATCATGGGCGAGGCGATTTCGTTGTTCACGTAGAAGTTCTCACGCCTAGCAAGCTCGATGCTGAGCAAATTGAATTGCTCAGAACACTTGCCAAAAAGCGTGATGAGGTTATGCCGGCAGGTGAACACGAGCCACTTGAAAGCAGGTTCATGTCGAAGATCAAGGATGCGTTCACCCGCTGATGCTCTCCCTCTTCTTTGCTGACTCGGTAGGTCAAGAGGTAGTCACGCTTGAGCCGAGCGAATCCCGCCACGCGGAAAAGGTGGTACGCATCGCCGTAGGCGAAGAAATACGTGTGGCTGATCGACGTGGTGCATGGATTGAAGGGTCGGTCGATTCGCTTTCGCCGATCAAGGTGCGAGTCATGCGTCGCGGCGAAGATGTCCATACCGGAATTTCAGTACTTCAAGCCCTCACAAAAGGCGATGCGGCAACTGATGCCGTGGCCCTTCTTACGGAAGTGGGTATCGAAGAGATTATTCCGTGGGGTGCTCATCACTCAATTGCTCGCTGGGACGGCGAGAAGGTCACCAAAGCCAGAGAGAAATGGCAAGTTGTCGCGGAAGAATCAGCAAAACAATCCCGTCGCGCCTTTACTCCTCGCATCGGCGAACTCGCATCGCCAAAAGAATTACCCGAACTCTTTTCTCGATTTAATACCGTCGTAGTTCTCCACGAGAGTGCGCAAGTAGGAATCGACGATATTGATCTACCTCGCACCGGGGAAGTGCTGATAGTCGTAGGGCCAGAAGGAGGCATCTCGGAAACCGAGATTGCGACCTTCGCAGAAGATGCGCAGATAGTTCATCTTGGACCGTATGTCTTGCGCTCCAAGAACGCAGGGGCGATCGCTGCTGCGCTCATCCTGCAGCGACGCCATTGGTATTCCAACGGTAAGAATTTAGAGGAGTAGAGATGGAGAGAAATTGCCTCTTTTGCAAGATTGTCGCTGGCGAGATTCCGGCATCAATCGTGGCAAGTAACGAATTAGCGATCGCATTCAACGACATCTCCCCAGTCGCGCCCACGCACCTCTTGGTCATTCCTAAAGCGCACTACGAAAACGTCTCGGCATTAACTAAGGAAGATGGCCCTTCCCTCGTAGCGCTCCTTGAACTGGCTGAGGAGGTGGCCGCCGGAGCGGACTTCCGACTGGTCTTTAACTCCGGTGCGGGGGTCGGGCAAAGCGTTTTTCACGCTCACGGACATGTTCTTGCTGGGCGAGATTTCGCCTGGCCACCCGGCTAAGTAAGATGGCATCAATGGATTCTCGAACTTCTACGCTCCGTATCCCCGCCAGTCTGCCCTCGGTCGCACTGTTGGGCGCAGGTGACTCTTTCCTCAAGGTCATCGAGCAAGCTTTCCCTACCGTTGAGTTCCTGGTCCGGGGGAATCAGATGATGCTCACCGGAGACTCTCCCGAGATTGCCATGGCTGAGAGACTCATCTCAGAGTTGGTCATGATCATTCGCTCGGGCCAACCACTCTCTGATGAAGCAGTGGCTCGATCCATCAAGATGCTCCGCGATGAGCCTCACGAAAAGCCCGCTGAGGTGCTCTCGCTCAATATTCTCTCCAACCGCGGCAAAACCATCCGGCCTAAGACTCTCAATCAGAAGCATTACGTCGATGCGATCGATAAGAACACGATTGTCTTTGGCATAGGTCCTGCCGGAACTGGCAAGACGTACCTTGCCGTAGCGAAAGCTGTTCAAGCGCTGCAAGCAAAACAAGTTTCCCGAATCATTCTTACTCGCCCTGCAGTTGAAGCGGGAGAGCGTCTCGGTTTCTTGCCGGGAACGCTTTACGAGAAGATCGATCCATATCTACGACCACTTTACGATGCACTGCACGATATGATCGAGCCAGAATCTATTCCTAAGTTGATGCAATCTGGGGTTATCGAAGTTGCACCGCTTGCTTACATGCGCGGCCGCACGTTGAACGATGCCTTCATTATTCTTGATGAAGCACAAAACACGACGCCCGAACAGATGAAGATGTTTCTTACGCGCCTCGGCTTTGGTTCCAAGATTGTTGTTACGGGAGATGTCACTCAAGTCGATCTCCCACATGGTAATCAATCCGGCCTACGCGTGGTTACTGAGATTCTTGATGGTGTCGAAGATGTTGCATTCATGTCGCTCACTTCAGCAGACGTTGTGCGTCACAAGTTAGTGGGCGACATCGTCGATGCATACAGTCGCTGGGATGCCACCCATGCCTCACCTAGGCGAGTGGATCGTTGAATATAGATTTATCAAACGAGTCGGAATTTGAGATTGATGCTGCTCGTCTCTCCGATCTTTTTAATTTTCTCATCTTGGCTCTTGGCATACACCCACATGCTGAGTTATCCGTGGTATTTGTTGACGAAGAGCAGATGACGAAACTCCATGTTCAATGGATGGACGAGCCGGGTGCCACTGACGTGCTCTCCTTCCCTATGGATGAAGTTACTCCACACTCCTTCTCTGGCAACGTCGACGATGAAGCGCCGGTCTTGGGCGACTTGGTGCTCTGTCCGGCTTTTGCAAAGCGGCAAGCGGAGCAAGCCGGTCAAAATCTCGAGCAAGAGCTTGAATTGCTCTCGACCCACGGCATCCTGCACCTTCTGGGCTATGACCATGCTGAGGTGGACGAAGAGGTCGCCATGTTTACCTTGCAAAACTCTTTGCTCGCAGAGTGGCGGGCGCGCTCATGAATCCGATTCAAGTAATACTGGCGCTGATCTTTGTGATCTTTGCTGGATTCCTGGCCGGCACCGAGGCGGCTCTCACTTCGATCTCACGTTATCGCGTGGATGAGATGGTCGAAGCAAAGCAACGCGGTGCGGCCACCGTTAAGCAAGTCTTGGCAGATGCTCCTCGCTACCTCAATGTGATTCTCTTCGTGCGCAAGGCGTGCGAGCTCACCGCCACGCTTCTGGTCGCTCTCATTTTCTTGGATCACATTAAAAGTCAAACCATTGCCTTGGCTTACACCGTGGGCCTCATGCTCGTCGTGCTCTACGTCTTGGTAGGCGTCGGACCGCGAACGTTGGGAAAGCAAAGGCCCGAGACGTGGGTAAGACCTGGGGCGAGAGTTGCGGTAATGCTGGCCTTCATTTTGGGCCCAGTCACGCGCATCCTTATTGGCATCGGTAACGCAATCACCCCCGGAAAAGGTTTTCGCGAGGGACCCTTCGCCTCCGCTGAAGAACTTAAAGATTTAGTCGATCAGGCCCGCGAGCGTGGACTCGTAGAAGAAGACGAACACGAAATGATTCATTCAGTCTTTGAATTGGGCGAGACATTCGTGCGTGAACTTATGGTTCCGCGAACTGAAGTGGTATGGATTGAGAGCGATCGAAATGTTCGCCAAGCACTCTCACTCGCCCTGCGTTCAGGATTCTCTCGCATCCCAGTGATCGGCGAGAGCGTCGATGACATTGTGGGCATCGTCTACCTGAAAGATCTCGCTAAACGTGCGCAAGTTGAGCAGCAGAATGGTGC
This sequence comes from Actinomycetota bacterium, assembly GCA_009917815.1. Classification (GTDB taxonomy): domain Bacteria; phylum Actinomycetota; class Actinomycetes; order Nanopelagicales; family Nanopelagicaceae. Next base: position 15,084 of record RGER01000012.1, on the reverse strand, counting down.
TCAAGTTCCGGTGAGCGAGGCCATGCGACCTGCGACCTTTGTCCCTGAGAGTAAAGCGGCTGATGAACTCCTCCGCGAGATGCAGAGTCAACAGATCCATATGGCTGTAGTTATCGATGAGTATGGCGGCACTGCTGGCCTGATCACCATCGAAGATATTCTTGAAGAGATTGTGGGCGAAATCGAAGACGAGTACGACACCGACGATTCCGCTGTTGAATGGTTAGGCGAAAATAGGGCTCGAGTATTTGCTCGAGTTCATCTAGAAGATTTAGCAAGTGAGTTCGATGTGGAGTTCACGGACGAACAACTTTCTGATGTTGATTCTGTCGGGGGGTATATGGCCAAAGAGCTGGGTCGAGTACCGCTACCCGGAAGCCACGTTGAAGTCGGTGGCCTTCGTTTTACCGCAGAGCGGCCGATCGGACGACGCAAGCGCCTTGGTACTGTGTTGGTTGAACGACTCATCAACGAAGAAGGTGAAGAGAATGAGTGAGAACGAGAAACTTCGTACTCTAGCCAAGAGCACAGCTCTGCGCCTCGAACGAAATCAAGGAGCCGCGGTTCGTGATCTCACCGGCCGTACCTATGCTGCGACCAACGTCTCTCTTCCTTCACTCACTTTAGATGCCCTCGAAGCCACTCTTGCAGCTGCGATTTCTAGTGGTGCTACTGGAATCGAAGCATTCGCTCTCTGGGGAGAACCGGCCTCTTCACGTGCGTTGACTGCGATGAAAGAATTTGCACCCCAAGCCGAGCAAGTGTGAAGCGTTCCGGGTTTGTTGCGATAGTGGGAAGACCCAACACTGGGAAGTCCACACTGACCAATGCCCTAGTGGGAACAAAGGTTGCGATTACCTCATCCAAACCCCAAACTACGCGTCATACGATTCGTGGCATTGTAAATACTGAAGAGTCACAAATTATTCTTGTCGATACCCCCGGGATACATCGCCCACGCACGCTCTTAGGCGAGCGCCTCAACGAACTTGTACGCGCCGCGTACGCCGACGTCGAAGTCATTGCAATGTGTTTACCAGCGGACGAAGAGTGCGGTACTGGTGATCAATTCATCTGTCATGAACTCTCAGCGTCATATAAAACAAAGCGCATTGCGTTGCTCACGAAGATCGATACTATTCCAAAGGCAGAGTTGCCAGGCAAGCTAATTGAAGTTTCAGAATTGGCGAAGAAGTCAGGTTTCGAGTGGGACGAAATTGTTCCCGTGTCAGCGCTCACAGGTGAGCAATTAGCGGTAGTGATCAACGTACTCTCCGGCGCCTTGCCGGAAGGTGGGATGCTCTACCTCGATGGTGAAGTCACTGATGAACCTCAAGACATCATGGTTGCTGAGTTAATTCGCGAGGCGGCGCTAGAGGGCGTACGTGATGAATTGCCACATTCCATAGCGGTCATGGTGGAAGAGATCGTGCCGAGAACCTCGGGAAAGAAGATCACCGATGTTCGCGCCTTTATTTATGTAGAGCGACCGAGTCAGAAATCGATCGTGATTGGCACGGGCGGTGCCCGCCTGAAGGATGTGGGGACTCGGGCTCGCAAAGCGATCGAGGCATATTTGGGGACTCCGATTTTCCTTGACTTACATGTCAAGGTTGCTAAAGAGTGGCAGAGCGATCCTAAGGCGCTTAACCGATTGGGTTGGTGATGGAGAAGAGGCGAGCGAGCGAGCGAGGATTCTTTGCGCGCTCAGGTTTTCTAGATACTACCCAGGCCGAAATTCTCATGGGCCTCTTGCCCTCGAGAGAAGTCTTTGCTGATGCTCTCTCACACGCTGCAGATCCGGATCAGGCACTTGCACTTCTTGTGCGTTTAATCGAAGCCGATCAGTCTGTTGCGCAGGAAATGTTAGTCGATGCGTTGTTGGCAGATCGCATCATTGCGCTACTCGGAGCCAGCGCCGCTCTGGGAGAGCATCTCATTCGCTTCCCCGGAGATATCACGCTCTTGATGGGTGAAGACTTGGCATCGGCACCTCAACTATTCGAGTCGGCATCGACGTGGTTGGAGAGTGCCAATGCATTGCGGGTAAATTACCGGCGCGCACTTCTTCAAATAGCCGCAGCTGATCTCACAGGTACTCGCGGTTTTGAAGCGACTTCGCTGGCGCTCTCAGATTTGGCCGATCGAGCTCTTGAGGCCGCATTACTCATTGCGCGCCGAGAGACCGGGATTTTCGAGACCGATCTAGCAATTATTGCGATGGGTAAGACTGGCGCGCGAGAACTCAATTACATTTCAGATGTCGATGTGATCTTTGTTGCTGACAATGTTGGGGACGAGCAATTGCGAAACGCCACCAAGTTAGCCACACAGGTGATGCGCGTGTGCCACGAAAAGACAAGCGAAGGCTCGCTCTGGGAAGTTGACGCAGGATTACGTCCCGAAGGTAAAGATGGGCCGCTCGTGCGCACCATAGAAAGCCACACTGCTTACTACGAGCGCTGGGCACAACCATGGGAATTTCAAGCACTTCTCAAAGCACGCACTGCGGCTGGTAGTAAGGAAGTAGGCGGGAAATTTATTTCCATGGCCGCTATCGGTACGTGGAGTGTGGCAGAGAAGCCCACCTTTGTTGATGACGTCCGAAAGATGCGCAAACGTGTAGAAGAGCATATTCCGAGTAAGGATGCAGATCGACATCTCAAACTGGGTGTGGGCGGTTTACGTGACGTGGAGTTCGCAGTTCAACTTCTGCAACTCGTTCACGGGAAAGCCGATGAAGAACTTCGTGTACAGAGCACAATGGCGGCACTGCGCGCACTCAGCGCTGCTGGTTACGTAGGGCGCGAAGACGGCGCTGCGTTACTAGAAGCCTATAGTTGGATGCGTACGCTCGAACATCGCATTCAACTCAATCAGCTCAAGCGTAGCCATCTCATTCCAGAAGATGAGGGTGACCTGAGACGTATCGCTCGTTCCATGACATATGAGTCGAGCGTTGAGCTCCTCCAACAGTGGCGAGAGCGACGTTCACTCGTTCGCAGTATTCATGAGAAACTCTTCTTTCGACCGCTCCTCTCAGCGGTTGCACGGCTAGCGGCAGACGAGCAGCGACTCACCCCGGAGGCAGCGCAAGCGCGACTCTTAGCTCTTGGCTATAGAGATCCAGTAGGCGCGTTAGCCCACATTCAAGCGCTCACATCAGGTGTATCTCGCCGCGCTGCGATTCAACGTCAATTGCTGCCGGCGATGTTGGAGTGGTTCACCCAAGGCCCCGATCCCGATGCCGGGCTCTTTGGATTTAGGCAAGTATCGGATGCGCTCGGCGATACGCCGTGGTACCTGCGGATGTTGCGCGATAGCGGTGCCACCGCTCAACGACTTGCGCTGGTGCTCTCCTCGTCACGTTATGCATCTGAGTTGATTTTGCGTGCACCAGAGGCGACTGCGATGCTCGATGATGATGGCGATCTCGCGCCCCGTGGGGTCGAACAATTAACTCTTGAATCGCTCAATGTCGTTCGTCGTCAAGATGAAAGTGATAACGCCATTGAATCTGTCCGTGCCGTACGGCGACGCGAACTCTTTCGCACTGCAGTAGCCGACTTGCTTGGCACGCTCTCGGTCGCTGAAGTAGGCGATGCGCTCAGTGATGTTGCGGGAGCCACTTTAGAAGCAGCGTGCGACGCGGCGAGCCGTGCCTACATCAGGGAACATGGACCGCTCACCATAAAGTTCTCTGTCATCGCTCTCGGCCGTCTCGGTGGTAATGAGATGAGCTACCAGAGTGATGCGGATGTGCTCTTCGTGCATGAGTACCTGCCCGGGACTGATGAGAAAGTAGGCACTGACACGGCTCATTGGATCGCGGGGGAGATGCGGCGGCTCACCTCGCTTCCGAATCCTGAGCCACCGTTAATTATTGATCCTGATCTGCGTCCCGATGGAAAACAAGGTCCGCTGGTGCGATCTCTTTCGGCTTATGCGCACTACTACGCAGAGCAGGCACTGCTGTGGGAGCGGCAAGCGCTACTCCGTGCCCGGCCCATTGCTGGCGATAAAGAACTCGGCGAACGCTTCACGGCCCTCATCGATTTTTACAGATACCCCGTCTCGGGTATCGGAATGAATGACTTTCGCGAAATGCGTCGCCTGAAAGCCCGCGTGGAATCCGAACGCTTACCGAGGGGCGCGGATAAGTCGCTCCATCTCAAGCTAGGTCCTGGCGGTTTATCCGATGTTGAATGGATGGCTCAGTACTTGCAATTGAAATATGCAGGAAAGCATCCGCGACTACGTATTACGGGGACTCTCGAAGTACTCAATCGGGCAGTGGCGGCAAATCTACTGGCGATCGCCGACGCGGCGACGCTCTCGGATGCGTGGTTACTGGCAACTCGCATCCGCAATGCAGTCATGTTGGTGACTGCTAGACACTCTGATGAAGTTCCCAAAGCCGCCGAAAGTGCTCGCGCAGTCTCGCAGGTGCTTGGTTTTGCCTCGGGCGAAGCGCTCATGGAAGAGTGGCGGCGACAGAGTCGGCGAGCACGCGCAGTTTTTGAGCGGCTCTTTTATGAGGATGGCAATGGGTAACGATTCGAACATGTATCAGGGCAGTGCCGATCGGCCCGTTCTCGCAGCCATCATTACTAATCTTCGTGATTTCCCCCGCGCGCTCTCTTGGAGTGCGCTGCTCTCGGGACTCTTGATTGTTCTGATCTCCTGTACTGGACCAGTGGCAATGTTGGTGCAAGCAGCGCACGCTGGTCATCTCACCGATACGCAAACTGCTACCTGGCTCTGGTCGTGCTGGATTGGGTCGGGACTCTTTGGTCTATATCTTTCGCTGAGATTGCGGATGCCGATCATCGGCGCGTGGTCTACGCCATCGATCGCGCTCTTACTTACGGGTCTTGCTGAACACACGTTGACAGATGCGGTGGGTGCTTACTTCATTGCGGCTGTAGTCATCATCTTGATTGGCGTTACTGGTATCTTCAAGAAGATTTTGATGCTCGCGCCGCCGCCTGTCATCATGGCGATGCTTGCGGGTGTGCTCTTTGAATTTGGCGTAGGAGTTTTTAAAGTGCTTCCGGATCAACCGGGAATCGTGATCGCAATGGTGGCGGGATACTTCATTGCTCGTAGATTTGGTTGGCGAGCTCCGGTCATTGCGAGCGTTATCGCAGGTCTTGCAGTGGCTTTTGCGCTTCGGGAAGTGCATTCGCCGCATCTGCATGTAGCGCTTGCGAAACCTGAGTGGGTCAATCCCACTTTCTCGGTCAGCGCGCTCATCACCCTTGCGATCCCACTTATTCTTCTCACGCTCACTTCGCAGTACGCGCCTGGCATGGCGGTGATGACCTCGTACGGATACGAAGCGCCCATTAATCGCTCGCTGGTCACCGGTGGATTGATCTCACTTGCCGGCGCCGGATTTGTGGGGAGCGGTGTGAACTCCGCAGCGATCACTGCTGCTATTGGCGCCGGCGACCATGCAGAGCCGGATAAGAGACGCAGGTATACCGCTGGAGTGGTCTGCGGCATTGCTTATGTGGTTGTTGGGCTGCTCGGTTCCACTCTGCTCGGACTCTTTGGCGCACTCCCCGCTCCACTGCTCGCCGCCCTGGCCGGTCTAGGAATTTTGCCGGCCATCGGAAATAGCGCCTATGAGGCGATGGCAGAGCCCGAGTATCGCGAAGCCGCACTCGTCACCCTGCTGGTCACGGTCTCGGGCATCCACCCCCTCCAGCTCGGATCCCCTTTCTGGGGGCTGCTCGCTGGAATCGCCACTCATCAGGTGGTGGCATTTGGCCGGCGGCGCGGTGATCAGGTAAGGTAGTTGAAGATTCAACTACCTCGGGAGGAACCATGAAAGCGGCGGCGATCTACCTCAGTCATGGCGCTCCTCCGCTCGTGGATGATCCGTATTGGCCCACACAGCTGCGCACATGGACCGATCAATTGGATGCCCACTCCGGTAAGCCCTCGGCCATTTTGGTCGTTAGTGCGCATTGGGAATCTGCGCCACTCACTATTGGAGCGATCGAAGCAGGCGTTCCTCTTTTCTACGACTTCTATGGGTTCCCGCAGAAGTATTACCAAGTGCAATATCGCTCTCCGGGCGCAGCTGCTCTTGCGGCTCAAGTCAGCGCCCTCATGCCAGATCATGAAGAGATTGCGCATCAACCCGACCGGGGTTTGGATCACGGCGCGTATGTTCCGTTAACGGTGATGTATCCCGATGCAGATGTTCCAGTATTACAAATATCCATGCCCACTCTGGATCCTGCCAAACTCTTTGAACTCGGTCGCAGGCTCGCGCCGCTGCGAGATCAAGGGGTGATGATCATGGCATCTGGTTTTACCACGCATGGTCTTCCATATATTGATTTCTCGAATCCCCACGGCATTGCACCGGCATGGTCGATCGAATTTGATGCGTGGATGAGTGAGGCGCTCTCGCGTGGAGATATAGACACGTTGATGGATTTCACACATCGCGCGCCGGGAATGCCCTATGCGCATCCGACGACCGAGCACTTTGCACCACTCTTTGTCGCACTCGGCGCATCGGTTGAGCCCACCGCAAATCCCAGCACTCATGTTGATGGTTACTGGTACGGTCTATCGAAACGCTCGTTACAACTCGTTTAACTAACCGCGTCAAAAAAGGTGACGACCGCGAAAAGGAAGAGGAATGTGGCTAGCGCCCTTTGACGTAATACGGGGTCAATTCTCCTTGTGAATTTTGCGGCGATAAGTACGCCGACTCCTGCGGCCATGCCTAATAAGAGTGTGTTTGGAGGAGGAAGTGCTTGCTTGCCGGCAAGGGCGAAGAGCGCGTTCACGGCGAGTACGAATGAACTAGTACCCACCGCCACTGCCATATTTAATTTGCTGATCAGTCGAAGTGCGGGAATGACAACAAAACCAGCGCCCACGCCAAGTGCACCAGACGCGCTTCCCGCCAAAGCGGCACCTATCCATCCTTTCCATGAGGGTCCAGGTGGTCCATCGGACTTGCGGAGATAGAGCGTCACAGATGAAGTAAAAAGTAAGAGCGCAAGTAAGAGTGCGGTCAAGGTGTTCGAAGCAGTGCGCGCCAAATGCCCCACCAAGATCGCCAGGGGAGTGGAGAGGAGGAGAAAAGGAAGAGCGGAGCGCAAATCAAGCTCATGGCGGCGTGAAACGATCACAGCGTTTACTCCTCCAGAGAGAAGCACCACGCACAATCCCGCAATAGCGGCTTGCCCGTAAGTCATTCCTAAAAGGTGGACAGATAGGGGGATCGTTAAGGATCCTGCGCCGGCACCAAAAAATGCCATAAAACCACCGAGCAGTATTCCGACGATCAAGGTTTCCATGATTACAGGAGGGCGGCCTTCCTCTTGCTGCTTGCAAGGTATGACCCAATCAGCACGAGTGGAAAACCGATGAGGGTTCCAGTGGTGATCTTTTCGCTCAAGAAAATTATTCCAAGAATGATGGCCACCGCTGGATTTACGTAAGTAACTAGAGTGACGCGGACGGGTCCAATAGTCTTTATTAGCTCAAACATCACTAAAAACGCGGTAGCCGTGCAGACCACCCCTAGAACGATGACCGCGAGAATGCCTTTGATGGTGGGGTGGGTGTTGTGCCACGTCGCAATCGACGTAGGTGTGTAAATAATGGCAACCATTGCCGCAGACAAACCCACTAGCCCGATAATGGAAACGTTGTGTAATTTACGGGCAGCAATTGCGGGTGCGAGCGAATAACCAAAGGCTACAAGGATGAGTTGCAGGATGGAACGAGTATCGACTTGACCCGCGTTGATATCGAGTCCCACCAAACTGATAACACCGATGAAACCAATCGCCATTCCGACGAGACGGCGGCTTTGGAAAACCGTCTTATCTCCTAGCAAGAAGTTAACGATAATTCCCGTGAGAGGGACGGTAGCTAGCATGAGGCCAGCGAAACCAGACGATACGCGGGTTTCCGAATCGTTCAGCAACCACCAGGGGCCGACCATTTCGAGTACGGCAAAGACGAGAACCCAGCGCCATGCCTTGAGTGCCGGCATGAGGTCGCCGCGTTTGGCGGCCAACGGAATCATCAAGGCTGCTGCAATTGCGGTACGGAGAAAGACCACGATGATGGGTGAGAAGTCAGCGATCGCTACTTTGATCAGTAGGTATGGAATCCCCCAAATCAGGCAGAGCGCGGAGAAGAGTAGAAACTCACGTTTGGTCACCACGTGACCTTATCAGCGGATGGTGAGCCGCTAAGGCGAGTTGGCTATGCAACTCGCTCTTCATTGATGAGCGTTCGCTTTGTGCAAATGCCATTTTCAAACCATTGCCAGACGCGAGAGCGCTTATTGCCGGTGGCATCGAGTTGAATCATCTCGTAGAAGTAGCCACTGGGATCATCTTTGCGCACCCAGGTGAGCATCATGGTGTTCTCGTCAACTTCCCATGCGCGACCGGTGATGCGATCGGTATCAAACCAGAGTTGTTTATCTTTGTACTTGGCCGGAAAGTGAATCACTTCATGGCGACCGTCGTCGTAATCGTAGGTGTTGATTTGGTAGTACTCGTAAGGACCTTCGGTGGGAAATGAATTCTCGAGGCGGGCTTCATGCCGTTCTACTAAGTTTCCGTGTTGATCCACCCAGACGTAGTGACCCATCCATCTCCAAAGATGGCGGCAGAGAGCCCATAAATGGTGTCATTTGCGAGAGCGAGCACCTCTTCATCGGTAGAAAATTTCATGACAGGAATGATGGGCCCAAAAGTCTCTTCGGTCATGACTTTCATGGAGTGATCCACGTTGGTCAAAATAGTGGGCTCGAGATATGCCCCACCACCAAGAATCTTTAACTCTCCACCAGCAGTCGCGATAGCACCTTTCGCATAGGCGTCTTCGAGGTGACTTTGAATAGTCGCGATTTGATCTTCCGCAATCATGGGACCGATTCCGCGGCCTTCAACATCTGGGTAGTTCACCCCGAGGGCTGCGGCCATGGGAGAGATGCGCGCTACGAATTCGTCATGGAGGGACTCGTGCACATAGACACGTTCGATGGAGAGGCAACTCTGTCCAGAGTTCGCCGTAGCTCCCCACAGGATTCCGGGAACTGCGCGATCAAGGTTTGCGCCCGGCAAAACGATTGCCGGATCCTTTCCTCCCAATTCAAGTGATGCTGGTATGAAATTTCGGGCGGCATTTTCGGCGACGATGCGCCCGGTTTCTACGCTGCCGGTGAAGCAGACAAGATCAACGAGTGGGATGAGCGCGGCGCCAGTTTCTCCAGCACCTTCGATAAGACCGACTACTTCCCCGATTTCTGGAACATCAATCAAGGTCTTCGCTAACGGTGCTAAGAAGCGTGGAGTAATTTCGCTCGGTTTAATGATGACGGCACACCCAGCGGCAAGTGCTGGGATGGCATCAATCAAGGCAAGTAGGAGTGGGAAGTTCCACGGGCTGATGATTCCCACGAGTGGGTATGGACGGATCGAAGGCGCGACTGAGACACCAGGCATAGTGGTCTGCTGGATGGTTTCTTCATCGAGCAGTTCAACCACGTGGTCAGCCCAACGCTTCAAGCCATCGACACTCACTTGTACTTCAATGCTGCTCTCGGTTCGACGACCTGTATCTTCGGTAAGTGCTTGAGCAAGTTCGTCTTTATGTGCAATGAGTGCATCACGCCACCGAAGGAGTACTTCGGCACGATGTGCCGGGCCGGCATCCTGCCATTTCTTTTGATGTGACCGAAGGCGAGTAGTGAGAGCGAGTAATTCTTCATGGGTGGGGGCATTGAGCGGGCGATCGTTTCTTCCGGTGCGTGGATTCCGTACTTGCACACCTACATCGAGGTTGCTCACTTTGATTCCCAATTCCGCGCCAAGTTTTCGATTGCCTCGCGATGGTGCGATAAGAAGTAAGAACGCTCTGCCTTGGCATCGGCTAGTCCATTGGGAGTATCGACCGTGTGTCGCCCATATTCCTCTGCCCACATTGCACTCTTGGTGCGCGCAAGCAGATTCCCCATTGCGGGTTTAGCTTTATGGCGACGGACAGCGGTGAGATCGATAGGCGCATTAGCTACCATAGATTCACCAAAGCCCGCCTCGGCTAAAACGAGTCCGGTGTAATCGAGAACCTTGCTCATGCCATCGGTAGAATTTGGTGGAACAGGTGATCCGTAAAGCCCGCCAGAGTTGGCGCTTACGAGATAGCAGCCGCTCTCCCAGGCGCGTGCACGTTTCGCGACATCCTTTGGCGTCAGTGCTGGAGAACCTACTTCGCTAGTTGAGTGGAGCAGAACTTCAGCTCCGCGCAGCGCAAAGGCGCGAGCAAGTTCTGGATATTGAATCTCTTCGCTGGCAATTACCGCGAGGTTACCAATCTCGCTCTTTACAACAGGGAAGACGGCATCGATGCCGTAGAGATCTACGTACTTATCCCAGACATCCCAAGGGCTGGGGGAGAACATGGAGTGAAGACGTCGATAGCGGAGTACGACATCTCCGCTCGGGTCGATGATGAAAGAAGTTTGAAAGTAGAGCTCTGGAAAGTTGGCATCGCTTTCGTACACATTTCCCGATAGGAAAGTGGCGTGATTCTGTGCAACTTCACCTAATTTTTCGTATTCAATTCCGTCGGGATCGAGCGCCGCCTTCTCTTTCCACGCAGGGACGGCATCTCCCATGGGATATCCGGTGAGGAAATACTCAGGAAGCACAACTAATTTGATATCCCCGCCGAGAAAGGCATTGGCGGCACCAATATTTGCCGAGATGCGCGAGATCGACGCGAGCATTGCAGTGCGGGCTTCTTCGTTGCTGCACTTATTGACTGCATCGGTGCGCGCTTGGAGCGCAAGCGCCCGATAGTGAGTCCGTTCTTCGGTGAAAGGTTTGTGACGCGCGCCGACAAAAGTCATGACGTACTCGCTGGCGTAACCCAATCGCCGGCTCCATATGGATCGGGAAGTGGTTGAGAGGCGTGCTCATGCACAATGCCCCACTTCCCCGTCTCATCTTTGCGGAGTACCCAGGTGAATCGAAGGCGGAGCATGTCTGCTCTCCCATGTGCTTGGTAATCAAGGTCAAGGATTCCTTGAATGCTCACGATGGATTCGTTACCGATCATCTCGGGACCTTCGATCCAACGGTGTCCAGTGACTCCCATGGGTGAGGTTTGATAAGCGCTCCAACCGCGAGCCACATTCTCGTAACCGTGGCTCGCCCAGCGAGGCCCTTCGATGAAAACATAGACCGCTTCGCTCTGCTCGTAGCCGTTTAAGACACCGGGGATTTCACGGGCTTCGATGGCCACCATGAATGCCTCAAGGGCGCTTAGAGCGGAACGGCATTCCGCCTCGTGGAACATGACGGAGAATCTACTAGGAAGTGGGGGTACTTGCCCAGAGGGGTCAAAGGGCGTTTACTCATCCTGTGTCCGACAATTCTGCCCTCATCGCAACTGCCGCCAATGAGCTCACTCTCGGCCTCGGTTCCCCTTCTCTTCCCGGAGAGGTCGAACTCGAACTGGTGATTTCCCAGATCTCACCGCTCGACCGTCAGGTAGTGGCGGGCTTCTTCCCGCCTGCCAAGCCGTGGCCCTTGATTCCAGGGACAGCAGCGGTCGCCAAGGACAGCGAGGGCCATTATTACTTTGCTTTTGCGGAGAGCGTCGGTGGCGGCCTCACGCGCGATGGCGTTCATGCAGAACGTTTCTCATTGCCGCAATCGGTCCTTCATCCGATCCCCACGGGTTGCGATTATGTTGCCATTGCGTCAGCCGTGACCTCACTCGCCACCGCGCGCTCGATTCTGCAAGATATCGCCAAAGTGAAGAGCGGAGATACTCTCCTTATTCTCGGAGGTACGGGTTCGGTAGGCCAGGCAAGTATCGCCGTAGGTCGTGCGCTCGGACTTACTATGGCGGTCGCCTCGCGTGACGGTGCCGACATTGGTGGTGTGCGCGGCGTTCGTAACGATGCCCTCGCAGAAGGCGCCCGCGCAATTCTTGGTCGTGGTGCAGATGTCATCATCGATCCAGTCGGCGGGGAGATTACTGGAAATGCAATGAGCGCAGGCGCACCCGATTGCAAGCACATCCTCCTCGGTTTTAGTTCGGGCGCCATGATGCCCATCTTGGCCCCTAAGTTCCTCGGTGGAGAGCACCAGCTCATAGGTTTCAACCTCTTGCGCCGGTCTCATGAAGGATTGGCAGAACATGTCAGAGCTGCTGTGCAAGATGTGATTTCAGGAGGATTTGCTCCAGAGATCGATTCCATCCATCCGCTGGCTGCTGGCGTTGCTGCTTATGCGCACGCGGCTCAAGTGCGCGGTCGTGTTCTCTTGCAAGGAAGTGGAGCATGAGCAGAGATTTCGATCTCATTGTTATAGGGGCCGGGACCACCGGTATTCCCTGCGCCGTGGAAGCGGCTCATCTCGGCGCGAAAGTCCTGTTGCTTGAAAAGTCACACGAAGTGGGAGGCACACTCTTTACTTCAGGTGGCCATATGTCAGGCGCCGGCACGAAGCGACAGAAGGAACGAGGAATTGAAGATTCGCACGCGGAGCACCTGGCAGATATAGAGCGCATTAGTCATGGAACTGCGCGTAAAGATCTCTCGACGCTTGCCGTTACCCTTGGCACTGAAACCATCGATTGGTTAGATGAAAACGGCTTTGAATTTCACGAAAGAGCACCGCGTATCGTCTACGGTCACGAACCTTATGGAGTGGCTCGAACCTACTATGGAACAGAATCCGGACTCTCAATTTTGAAGGTTCTTAAGCGTTTGCTTGACGAACGTATCGCCCTCGGAGGCATTGACCTGCGACTTAATACCGGGGCGAACTCTTTGATCGAAGAGGGCGGAGCCGTGGTGGGTGTACGCACCAACGATGGCGATTTCACGGCCAAGAACGTCGTCATTGCGACCGGTGGCTTTGGTGCAAATCCCGAAATGTTCTCCCGTCTGGAGGGCGCTCCGTTGGTCTCTGCGGCGTGGCCCACGTCTACTGGAGATGGTATCGCCATGGCTGAAGAGGTCGGGGCGGCGATCGCTGGAGCCGGCACCTACCTTCCGACATTTGGTGGTCTTCCGGCGCCAGATGGGGGAGTGCGTATTCGTTGGGAGGATAGGCCCCTGCTCGTAGCTAAGGAGCGTCCACCTCACGAAATCTATGTGGATCGTCGTGGCAAGCGTTGGGTTGCTGAAGACGAACCAAGCATCGATGTGAAAGAGCATGCGCTTGTCGGAATTGAAGAGATGACCTTTTGGACTTTCTTCGATTCGGCCGCACTTGAGGCGAGCCAACCCATGGTGATTGGCTGGAGTGTTGATGATCTGAAGGCGAATGCAAATGTGCTTCCCGGAGTATTTACCGGAAATAGCCTTGAAGAGACTGCGGTACGAATGGGAGTTGATCCAGCTGGACTCGAAGCGACGGTCGCGCGTTACAACGAGTATGTGGCCGCGGGGGTCGATGCTGAGTTTGGCAGGAAGCACCTTCCAGCCCCCATTGCCCAAGCTCCGTTTTACGCAATTCAAAATCATGCCGTTACTTTGATTACGTTCTCTGGCATTGATGTAGATGCGAACTTACGTGTGCGTAAGGCTGATGGATCAATCATCCCAGGGCTTTACGCGGCTGGTGAGGCTTTGGGGGCGGCAGCCACAATGGGCAAGTCTTTCTGTGGTGGCCTATTGGCGATGCCGGCAATAGCTTTCGGCCGACATATCGCTCGCGAACTTGCAGGAGCCGAAAGTTTTTCACGATGACTGAGCGCGGCTTTAATCGTGTGGCGGGAGAATTGCGTAAGCAGATTCTCGCTGGCGAGTTAGCGCAGGGCGTACGACTCCCGAGCGAAGCGGAATTGTCTACGCACTATTCAGTGAGTCGTTCTACGGTTCGAGAAGCCCTGCGAGTACTGGAATCGCAAAATCTGATAATCACCACTCGTGGCGCTTCCGGTGGAAGCTGGATCAACCATCCGAACCAAAACGAAATCGCTGGGTATTTAGAGACGGGCTTCAAGTTAATGACGCTCGCTCGGGATATGCCTAGCGTAGAAGCATTACTTGAAGTGCGCGCGATTGTAGAAGTTCCTGCGGCTCAATTAGCAGCCGAACGTCGAACCGAAGAACATATTGAGCAATTAGCAGAGAGTATGCGTAGTCACAAACCTTCGGCAGAGAATCATGCGGTTCACCGCTCTTTCCATAACATTATCTTTGAAGCTGCAAATAACACATTGCTGCACACCGTCTCGCAGCCCATTTTCGCGGTTGTTGATGAAATTCGTCTAATTGATTGAGCACACGCCACTTCATTCGCAAGAGTTCGCGCCCTTCGCTCTTCCAGGGGATAAATTCAATCTCGCTCCATTCAAGACGGATCGAGTCTCCAGCCACCACGGGAGACCGGAAATTCACTTCATCGATACCAAGTAGTGCGATTGCATGGTCAAATTTTCCGGTCCGTTCCATCGCGCCGCCGACAAGGAGCAAGACTGCTTGTCCAGGAAGTGGGCGACCGCGCATGCCGATTTCTTTCCAGCCGTCTTGGAAGAGTGGATGCGGATAGCCGCCGGTTGCCACCAATGTGGAAATCATTTCGTCTGTGATGTTGATCGATTCGCTGACGCCAGATCGAAGAGTTATGGCCACGACGGCTTCCTCTTCTCCACCCAGGATCGGTACCCCTCGGAAGCGAGCGGATCGTGTGTCACAAAATCGGAGAAGAGGGCGAGTTCAACAGCGCACCCTGGGCGAGTGGGTTCGGCCGCTATCAGCGCCTTTTTGGTCGCTGCGATGGCGGTGCGCGATGTGGGTAATAACTTCGTGACGAATTGAGCGACTTCATCGTGTAACTCTGATCGCGGTACGGCCCTTAAGGCGATCCCCGCTTCCACGGCTTCGCCGGCGGTGAGCCACGATGCGGTGAGTAAGAGTTCTTTGGCTCGCTGTGTCCCCATGGCTCTTTGGGCGCGAATCGCTGCGCCGGCTCCGGGAGGTAATCCACTTGCTAAGTGGTGATCGCCAATTCGTGCTTCTTGCGCAATGAAGACGAAGTCGCACGCGAGCAGGAGTTCAAAGCCACCCGC
>RGER01000110.1 GCA_009917815.1 Actinomycetota bacterium | reverse complement strand
ACCCTTACGGAGACGCTCTCGCACTGCTACGCGCAGCGGATCAACGCCATCAACCACTTCCACACCGAGCGCATCTGCACAACACATGTCGTAGACCGCATGACGCGCATCACCATGTCCACCTGTTTGGCTCAGCGCTGGGCCCGTGTAGTAATAGTTAGGCGAGTCGATGAGCCCTTCTCGAATCGCGAGCGCCAATCCACTATCGCCACCGGCTACGTCGCGCACTGTGGTGAAACCACGTCGCAACGCAGCTTCCAAACGAAGATGACCCTTCAACGCTACGTAACTGCGAGGTGTTGATTCCAACCGCATCATGTCGAGGTCAATGCCGTAAGCATGGAAGTGGCAATCAATAAATCCCGGAGTAACTACTCGGCCACCGGCATCAAGGACCTCAACACCGCTCGCACTCTTCTCATCAAAAGCAGCGATCTCGCCATTGCGAATCAGGATGGAGCCTTCACGAAGATCGGGGCTATGGCCATCAAAGATCAGGGCGTTCTTTATGAGCAGGTCGTGCGACATGGCTTCTCTCATCTCTCGGGAGGTAATATTCTATATATTACTGACCTAGCCGTGAATGACCAGACCCCTATGATGGCGCTGCTTCGCCCCTTTGCTCAACGTCGTTTTCGCTCAGAAGCGCTGATCGCGACCGCAAGCAGGATAATTACGCCGGTGACTAGATCTTTAAAAAGTGGATTCACATTCATCAGGTTAAAGCCATTGCCAATCAGCGCAATGAGATAGACGCCTCCAAGGGAGCGCCAAATTGCTCCCACTCCGCCATAAATACTCGTTCCACCCAGAATGATCGCAGCAATCGCTTGGAGTTCGATTCCGGTACCGGCGAGCGGTTGGCCACTCGCGACTCGAGAAACAGCGATGGCAGATGCCAAGCCTGCAGCTAGCCCACTGAACCCGAAGACCATCACGCGAACACGATCAACAGAGATTCCTGATAGTTCAGCAGCTTCAGGATTACCTCCAATGGCAAACACATAGCGTCCATATGTTGTTCGGTTGAGCAAGAAGCCCGCCACCAATACAAAAGCTGCTAAGACGTAGATCGACCAAAATACGCCAAGAAACTTTTCACGTCCGAGGGTCGCAAAGTGTGGATCTGCTACGGAAATGAGAGCACCGCCGGTGATCAAGACTGCAATTGCGCGATATGCCAAGCTAGACGCAAGCGTGGCAAGGAAAGAGTGAATCTTCAAGCGAGTGACGATCAAGCCATTAATTGATCCGAGGATGAGACCAATCAGCGGAGTCAGTGCCAACCCGAGAGTGACCGAACCAAAGTGCACAGTCATCCACGCTGCTAATACGTTTGCAACAGCAAATATCGCACCCGTCGAGAGATCGAAGCCGCCAGCAATAATCACCATCGTGCCAGCTACAGCGATGATTGCCAGCGGAGTTTGCTGGTTGAGAATATTAAGAATATTCGCTAAAGAAAAGAATGAATCCGAAGCGAACGAGAGAGCGATAAAGAGGGCAACGAGGAGAATTAAGACCGCATACTCGCGAAGAAAGGTGATGACCCTATCTCCCCCTGTCAACTCTCGCTCGTTCGAGTAGGCGCGTAGTGATTCGCCCTGATTCATGTCGGCCATCATCGTCCTTCCGATAATTCGTTTTCAAGTCCAAAGAGCTTAAAAAGTAAATCGTCAACGCTGCTAACCCTCGGATCCAGCTCCCCCGCTATCGTTCCATTGCGTACCAAGTGAACTCGATGACTCAACTCAAGTACCTCCGTATGTTCGGAAGAAATAAGAAGAATTGCAGCACCCCGGCGAGCGAGCTCGGCGATGATTTCATAAATAGTGACTTTGGCGCCGATATCAACCCCACGGGTAGGTTCATCAAGGATGATGAGTGACGGATTCCCCATGAGCCACTTAGCGAATAAGACTTTCTGCTGGTTCCCTCCAGAGAAATCCGAGACATTGGCAGCAATGCGTGGAGGGGTTATAGACACGTTGTTTACCAATTCTTTAGCGCGCTTTGTTTCTACTCGCCTGCGAAGCACTTTTCCCACCGAAATGCTTTGCAAGTGTGGAAGAGAGATATTCTCCCTAACGGACCTCACCATTACCAGCCCCTGTGCACGCCGATCTTCTGGGATCAATGCGATACCTTGCTCAACAGATTGGCGAGGGGAACGATGGTCGTACGGCTTTCCATCTATGAAGATTTCACCCTCAATCACAGGATCTACTCCAAAGATGGCTCGGGCTATCTCCGTTCGCCCACTTCCTACCAACCCTGCAAGACCGACGATCTCTCCTGGCCGAACGGTCAGGGAAACATTGCGCACTCCGGTCTGGGTAGAAACATTTCTCAATTCTAGTTTCGGTGTCACACTGGCTTCCACTCCAGCCGAACGTTCAGGAAAGGTGTGTGAAAGCGAACGACCAAGCATATATTCCACAATGGAAACCTTGGTCTCGTTACTCGCGTCGGAGGTCTTCACAATTTGACCATCCCGCATCACGGTGACGCGGTCACATATTTCTAAGAGCGACTCCAAGAAGTGCGTCACATATATAATTGTTCGCCCCTGAGACTTTAACTTCTGTATAATCGTATGCAGTTTGTCGACTTCATCTGCCGTCAGGGAAGAAGTTGGTTCATCCATAATGATGATGCGTGCGTCTCGTGCCAAGGCGCGCATAATTTCAACTTTTTGGCGTTCCGCGATGGAGAGCGAGCCAAGGCGTTTCTGCGGGTCAAGACCAAAGCCAATTGACTCCTCGAGTAGCTGGTAACGCTCCTGTAAATCGTCACTTAGTACTCCTAGCCTGTTACTTTCGATGCCAAGAAATACGTTTTGCGCTACAGACATTTCAGGAACGAGCGATAACTCCTGCGCAATGAGCACAACGCCACGATGCTGGGCACGAGCAGTATCCCACTTGGTTACACGATCGCCGTCCACATATATCTCACCCGAGTCTTGTTGGTATAAACCTGAAATGATCTTTGCAAGCGTCGACTTTCCCGCGCCGTTTTCTCCGGCGAAGCCGTGGATTTCTCCCTCGTGCAATTCAAGGCTCACTTGATGAAGCGCCTGCGTCGCGCCAAAACGTTTACTGACGTGTTCGACTCGAAGCAGAGTGGAGGTGGAGTTCTCCGCAGTCACGGTAAACCCCACCTCCACTCTTTCAACGCAGTTTTAATGGAATTGATTAAATTCAAACGCGAATTTTATGGCTGAACTCAGCCACTCCACTCGCCAGTGAATTCAGGATGCGCATCTAGCAACGCCTTATCGGCGAATGCAGGCAGCGGTCCAATAGTGTCGGCATCAATAACAGGAGTCACAGGCTTACCTGTGAGGCTATTGATCACTTGCTCAAGTGCCTTTGATCCCATAGTGGCTGGGAAGTTGAGGTATGCATGCTTCCATTCGCCCGCGCGAGTTGCGGCAACAGCTTCCTTAGTTCCACCTCCACCGGTGACGTAGATCTTGGAGAGATCATAACCCGCGTTCTTAAGTGCAATTGCAGCACCTTCAGTTTGCTGGTCTGCATTTGAAAGCAACACGTCAATCTTCTTATTAGCCTGAAGAATATCTGTCATTGCCTTCAAAGAAGTATCGCGATCGTAATTACCGGATCCAGTTGCTACAACCTTGATGTTCTTATTGGCATCGAGCACCTTGCGATAGGCGTCATAGCGCACCTTGTCGAATGGATACTGAAGTTGACCAATCAGAATAA
Organism: Actinomycetota bacterium; assembly: GCA_009917815.1. Taxonomy (GTDB): domain Bacteria; phylum Actinomycetota; class Actinomycetes; order Nanopelagicales; family Nanopelagicaceae. The sequence continues at coordinate 1,069 of RGER01000110.1, read as the reverse complement.
CAACGAAACTTCGACATTTCCGAGAGCTTTCGCCTGCTCTTGAATTCCTGCCCAAACAGCTTGGTTATATCCATTTTGGCTAGAAGATGCCAGGAAAGCTACGCGGTAGGTCTTTGCCGGCGCTGCGGCGGAGTCTGCGCTGGCGCTATTGGGCGAAGTTGTACTTGAACATGCAGCAAGAAAGAGTGCCGCTGCGGCAATCACGCCAACTGTAATTCGCTTGCTCAAGTTCCTTTCTGAAGTTCGTATAGCAATCATTTGGTCTCCTGGTTTTGGTAGTCCGTGAAGGTATCTATTAAGCACTTCATTAGTAATATGTCACATAAGACCTGCAGCGACAATACTTTTACATTTTTTGTTGATACGTGGGGCAAAGTGTCCGGTTAGTAAGATTTAAGATATAAGAGAGGAAAGAGATGATCCGCACGGTTTTAATGCTCAATCCACTTAAAGGTGATCAAGACGCTGTTATCAACTACTTCTATGAGAAGGAGGTACTTGAACGCTCCGGCCGTATCGACGGCTTCCTCGCTACTGAGCTCCATGCACCTCTAGAGGGAGGCCCCCTCTTAGTGACGGCTGCTTGGGAAGATGTGGCCGCTTACGACCGGTGGGTGAACGATCCGTGGAGAGGCCAATCTTCTGGCTGGCTCTCCCCGCTCCTTGATCAAGACCTTCAAGCGAAGTCCCGCGGGGCGATGTACCAACTCGTCCATGGAGTGGGAAAAATACCTACTTACTTCAAGTAGAAACCGATCCACGTTCAACCAGCGCTCAACAAGTCCTCCACCGAGTCGACCTTGGCGAGCGCCCGCCTCATCGAGCGCACTTGGAAGTACTCGATCAAAGATGCTGCCTCGCCGGGGTACTTAAATCGCCTTGAGGGCAAGAAGGCCAGGATCGGCACCACCCAAAATCCTAAGAAGAAGGCCACGAACATCCACCGCAGCGGCCCACGGCCAAAGAGCAACGCCAAAACTCCTACCAGCACCATGGCTACCAAGTTCCAACCCATGCCCATCACTCCTCATCTGCCTATAAATCAAAGGCCTACACCTCTCAACGTACG